>NZ_JBVVPC010000042.1:0-70848 GCF_055807355.1 Bradyrhizobium sp. Ken01 | reverse complement strand
GCTATCGACGCGATCCTTTCCATGCGTCGGCAAGGGGACGAGATCCGGAAGCTACGCATCGAGACGTTCGACCAAGCGATGCGCCTTGCAAATGAACGCGCCCCGAGCAGCTTGGAGGGGGCGCAGTACAGCTTCTATTTCGGTTGCGCACTGGCCGCGTTGTACGGGCGAGAGGCTCTTCAGCCTGTTCGGCTGGAGAGCCTGACTGACACACGCGTGCTTGCCTTGGCCGCGCGCATTGAGCTAGAGCCATCGTCTGATTTTGCTTCGGCATTTCCAGCCGGAACGCCGGCGCGCGTTGTACTCGATCAGGGCAAAGGACCGGAAGAAGCGATCGTGCGCCATCCCCTCGGAGATGTCGCAAATCCGTTATCCGTCGAACAAGTCGTGGAGAAATTCAGGAACATCGCTAAGCAGAACATTCATCCGCGGTGGCAGGAACAGATTCTCGCAGCAATCGGCGGCCTTGAAGCCGCAGGTTTTCTGCCGCTTCTGGCTGCCCTCCTGCGATCGAGTTGAACTCGGGGGCGTCCCGAACGGAGCGCTAGCAGTAGGCCGTTTGCCCGCGAGTGTACCTCGGCCGCCACTCACAAGTGCCTCTCAAGCTGCTCAATGCGGAAAAGTTCAAACGCATCCTTGAACTACACCATGATGCATGACGACGGTCAGCCCGGGGCTGTTTGCTTATCACTGCGAGGCCGAGGTCGGCTCAAAACAGTCTGAAACCTTCAAGGTGATGGAACGTTCCTTGTGTTTCGCCACCGACAGAAGATTCACAGATCGGCGTGAAGGTGCGAGCTGCACCGATGAAAAGATGAGAAGTCGAGCAGATGCGGTCGGTGCGGCCGAGCGTGAGGGTTGGAAGCGGCTGGTCCGGGGCCGAAACACGCCGTAGAAGGTGGTTTGGATAGTACGGATCGCACTGGTGGCGAGTGATGTGCTGAGGGCGCAGGCGATTGCTATGGCGGTAGACAAGGGCCTGCTGACCGCCCGCCGCTTGGCCCCATCGCTTTGTTGCCAACGCCCTGGACGAGCTGTTGAACCGTGTAAAGCGGCCGTCGAGCGGCTCCGGCCATCAAGCGGACTGTACACATGATTCCGGAGGCGAGACCGTCAAACGTGATCCATTGGTGTGCGCAGTATAGCCGGGGCGGCAAGAACCTCCTACAGCACGCGTCCGGCGGATCTGGCATGCGCACTCAGGCCCTAAAAAATGTCCATGTCGAAGTCGAACGTTTCGGAGGAGAACTGATCATCGAAGATCACACTAGATGTAGACAGCCGATCACCCTATCAATCATTCGGCTTACCGCACTCACGATAATGGCTCAGCATGCTACCTGGGCCGCCGCGCGACTGATTGGCTGAGCCAAGTTCGCGTATTGCATCTCTCCGACCCTTCTCTGTTCTTGACCATTCGGCGCAATTCAGGCGTCCTATTTGGCAAGCCGGCTGCGCCGCAAGTGTACATCCGCTATGTCACATGTAGTGTGACGTCCGACTGCCTTCTAAGAGATAGTCGCTGCTGCACACGTGGTATTCGCCGCAACCGGAACTGTTGAGTGTCCAGTGCTGTCGTTATCGCTAACGCGCGCGCGGGCGGTCGTGCGTCTCACTGCGCGTATCAGCCGTGCCCGCATTGACGGCAAGACTGCTGTTACCGCGCGCAGCGGCCGCCTCGCACGCGAGTTCAAGCCGTTTTCGAACGGTCGACCGCAAATCAGTCTGTGAGACCCCTATTTGAATAGGTAGCTACCCAAACCACCTAGTCAGTAGTTTGGTACGTAAACTATGGGTCGAATCGAGCTGCTGCAAATGTGTGCAGGATATCCAGTTCGGTCGATGTCGCTTAGCCTGTCTTTCGCGCGCGCAGAGCTGAGCGATCGGTCGCAAGTCCTTAGCAAGCAGCGGAGAATGAAATGCAACCGCGGATCTCTACATCAGATTATGGTTGCGCGACTGAGAACCTTCGGAACGCCGCGTACGAGATTCACGAGAGCCTACCACATCTTCATTCCGCGCACATGGACGGCCTTATGCTCGCCCATGCATTTTCAATGACCGCCCCCACCAGTGCTCGGGCCGACGGTCTGCTTGGCGGTCGTAGGCAGGCAGTAGATTTTGTGCGATGCTCCTACTTGGGCCTCCATAATCACCCCTTGGTTGTCGCTGGCGCGATTGAGCTGATGCAGGCGCAGCGATCATTGGATTGGTCCTGCGACCGAACGCGGGTCGAATTCAATTTTCTGGGAGAGCTTGAAGAGACCTTATCGGAGATCTTCTGCGCGCGCGTGCTCGCGTTTTCCAGCGGCATGCTCGCTAATCTGGGCGCGATGCCGATCCTTGCTTCAGGCGGATTGACGTCCGGCAGGAAGCCCGTCGTCGTATTCGATCGCTCTGCACACATGTCGCTCGCGTATCATAAGCCGGTAATAGCTGATGAAACGCGCGTGGAAACGATCATGCACAACGACATGGACGCTCTCGAACGTTTATGCCGCGAACATCCGGTAGTCGCTTATGTGTGTAACGGTGTTTACCCATCGGGGGGAAGTGCGCCGATCAAGGAACTATGTCAGCTCCAAGAACGTTACGGGCTCTTTCTCTATATTGACGATTCTCATGGCATATCAACCTTGGGAGTCCACGGCGAAGGATTTGCTCGCTCTCGGTTTCCGCAAGCACTCAGCGAGCGAACGGTGATAGCAGCCTCGCTGGCCAAGGGATTCGGCGCATCGGGCGGAATTTTGATGCTTGGAACGGCCGAGCAGGAGTCGCTGTTTCGACGGAACTCGATTCCCCATGCGTTTTCGGCGGCTCCCAATCTGGCGGCGATTGGGGCCACCCTTGGGTCCTGCAGAATTCATCGTTCGGAAGAACTCGGCCAACTGCAGAGGCGTTTGGCGCAACGCGTCGATCTGTTTGACCGCCGTCTTGCTACCGCGCAGCACGGAAATTCACTTCCGATCAGAGTGATTGCGGTCGGATCGGCGGCCAGTGCGGTTGCGATCGCCAGAGGGCTTCTCGATGACGGATTCTGTACCTCGATGACGTTGCTGCCAACCCTATCTCAAGGAAAGACCGGGATTCGTGTGTGCATTACGGCGCAGCATGAACTCCGCGACATAGAGCGGCTGTGCGAGTGCATCTTGAAAGAGGTAACCGAAAAGACCGGAAAGCCTTACCCTCTGAGGTGATGTTTTGTTCAGCGGAGGAAATTCATGGAGCAGCCAAATATTTCACGGTGTCGCCGGCTGCTGGCGGGCAAGATGGAAGGTTGTTAACCATCAAGCCGCCCGACGGAACGCATCCGGTGAGATACGCGCTCATACTGGTTCGGTTCCGGCGCAAGACGGTGCAAGAGGACTTCCACGGACGGCTTGATGAGGCCGCTCCTTCGCATGGCGCGGAGCCGGACGATGTCGTCGTGGATGGTTAGCACGTGGCTGTCGGGCAAGAGCCGGTCGAGGATCGCGGTGCTCCATTCGGCAATGCTGCGGTTCGACGTCATAGCATGGCGCCGGGTTCGTAGCGGCGGCTGATCAGCCGGAAGAACAGATGGGCCGCCTCGGGCTCCGGCGGCGGGTAGCCGAGGTCGTCGCTTTGGCGAGGCCGGCGACCAGCGTCGTCGCTGCGGTGACCGACGCCCGCCGGACCAGCGTCATAACGCCCGGGTCTCTGAGATCAAGGTGAGATCCTCTATCCATTCCATCCGCAATGCGGAGCGTCAGTCGTTGTGTCGCCCGCAAGCGGCTCGGGGCGAGATGCATTTTGTTGTCAGACAACCTGATGCCTCGTTAGCGCTTCTGCCGGCATGGATGGCGGCTTGCGCCGCCGCGTCCTTTCGAATGATGGCTGACCCGCGGCTTCCGGTGGGTTGTCGGTTGGAGATACGCGTTCTTGCCGGTGCGCTCTTCCTCTTCCAGGGAAGCGTTCCGTTCGCGAGGAGGCTGTCATGGCGGACGCATCACGTCGGCAGGAGGATCTTTTCGAGAGCCCTCCTACACAGCAGCCTTCCAATCGAAGTCCACCAGGAGATGCTGTAGCTCTTCAAGGAGCTTCTGGCCGAAGTGCACACCGCAGCGCGGCCGAGACACGCGACATGGACGAGGAGGACATCACTTTGCCCGCGGTCAGCCATGGCCAAGAGGGCCGCCACCTCGCGCGTTTCCGGTCTCAGTACGATCTACCACATCCTGACCAATCCCACCTTTGCTGGCGCCTACGTCTTTGGGCGCTCGGGCAGTCGGGTTACGATCGAGGCCGGCCGCAAGATGAGGGCTACATTACGTGGGCGGAGTTCGAGAGTAATCAGCGCTTGATTACCGATAACGCCAATGGAAAGAACTTCATGATTCGTGGTACGGTCCGCGAGGCCCCTCTTGCAGGGCTCCTTCGTTGCGGGCACCGCGGTCGTAAACTTCACCTGCTTATAGCGGCACGCAACCCCGGTCGGCGCTATCATTGCTCGGGTAGCCAAATTAACTAGGGCGAAGACCCATGCATCTCATTCGGCGGCCTGCGCCTGGATTGCGCAATCAGCGCGGAGGTCATCGGACGATTGCAGCCGCTCGCGGATCTGCTTCGGATCGATCGAGGGCTGCGCCTCGAAGTCGAAGCCCGCGAGCTCCTTCACGGCCGGGACGTGTGCGAGCTTCAGCGCCATCTCGATGCAGCGATGATCCTTGGGCGCGATCTCGCGCTGGCACAGCAGGATCAGCGTCTCCCGCGTCAATAGGTTCGCGTGCGCCATCTCGTCGACCAGGGACGGATGCCCGACAGCTGCAATCGCGCCTGCAGGGCCTCGCGCCGACCGTCGGTGCTTCGGTTACCTTCTTTGCGCGCGCTCTCACAAGCTCCCTACGATCACTGTTTCGTATTCGACAAGAGGCGCAACAACTCGGACAGTTGAGAAGGCACCAACACTGTCGTCGCGATTTCCGGTCGGCAGACCACGCCACTGCAACCGGCAAACGCATCGAGGTGGGCGGAAATCGACGATCCGCAGCCCGGCGACCTTCAGATAGCTTGTGGATCGCAACCTGCATGCCATGGCGGTGCACCTCGCCGGCCACAACCGTCACCGCCACGCGCTCGCCGATCAGCAGTCATGCACCGAGTAGCTGTTCGTGCCGATCTCGACGGCGCAATGGTTGCCGATAACGCGGGCAGTTCGCGCAAGGATTCGAACGGCGGCTGCCTGCCGAGCCGCTTCAACTGATGTGCCTCGTCACGCGCAAAGCGACGATGGCGCCTCGCCGGTTGTGCCGTGGATACGCTCGTTCGCCACTCTCGCTCACATTCGGCGAGATGCGGCTCGAATGCCTCCCAGCTCGCAAAAGAAATACTCGGCGACCGCGTTCATCTTCACGTAGCCGGGGCCATTCTCCGTATTGCCCTTCGTGCGCACCTGATACGGTCTGCAGGCGCGAGGACGAAGCCACAGTGCTTCGCGAACGCGATGAGGTTCTCGTTAAACTGAACCGACCGGCTCACCGCGTCGGGGCGCGCCTCGAGCGTGTGGATTGTCCATCAGCACTTTCTCCGGCACACCTCCGAAGGTCGTGAATGCACTCTCCAGTCTTGGCACCAGTGCTCTCGCTTCTCGGCCCGGAGCGCGCGGACATGCAGCCCCGCGCATATCGGAGCGTCGCAACGAATACGAATACTTTGATGTTCACGCCGCCGAGCTCGACCAGACGTTCCCGAAGTCGATCTGTAGCCGCCGGGCATGGCGAACCGCGTCGTCGCCCACGGTTTGGCCCTCAGCGCCTGGCGATAGGGCTGCACGGCGCGTTGCAGCGCTCGCCGGCTGACAGCCACGCCGTCGGTCAACAGCTCGTGGCGCACCACATCCCCATTGCCGCGGTGCCAATGAACTATCGCGCTGTCAGCCTTCAAGGCCATCGAGCCGCTTCGAGCGTTCAGGTGACTTGAAGGTTTCACCCTGCCCATCGCCATGTAGCCCTTCACCATGTGATGACTGGGGCTCGACTGTCGCGCAATCCGCTTCAGACCCAACCCGCACGCAGGCGCAACATCTCCGCCACGCACGTCATCCGGCGTCTTCATCGGCTGCCGCCGTGGATTAGTCCACAACGAGCTTTCCATGATTTGTTCATCGTTCATTCGCACTCTCCTCCGCTATCCAGGGAGGGGGCAATTCCTCGTGACGCCGGAGCGGCAGGGTTCAGCTGAGGATGCATCAACGATTTCGACGCACTCTCTGGGATTTTGCCGTGCGAAATTCGCTCTGTTCTCGGAGGGCTATTGCAACTGCGGTCTCCGTCCCTTCAAACCCAGCTGGGATGAGGCCATCGCAGAAGAGATCAGTTGGGTAAGTAGGTCCATGCGGAGCCGCGCGACGCAGCTCGAACTTGGGTCGTGACGGAAAATCGAACTTGATCGGTCATAGCCAGAGGAATTTCGATCACAACCTGCACGCTGCCATACTGTCGGCAGTGCTGCAAAGACCGGCGACGGACTCTCGCGCCGATGCTCCAGTCCGCGCATTTGGTAGACGCCGTCGTTCAGGTGATGGCCCGACGCCGGACGACACGCTCGGCGTAGCGGGACAGGCGCAGCGCCGCTTCGTCGATTTCCGCGTCGGTCGCGCCCAGATTGATTCGTAAATGGCCAGTGGCGCTCTCTCCAAAGCCATCAGCGGGTAAGATCGCCACACCCTCCTCGAGGAGCAGTCCCTTGGCGAACTCATGTGCCGACAGACCGGTAGGACGTACATCCAACATCACGAACATGCCGCCTTCCGGCGGGTGGCAGCACAGGAGGGGAACGGATTCCATCCAGCGGCAAAGCCGATCACGGCGGCGGCGATAGGCAGCCTGCACCTCGGGCATGCCGTGCGGAAGCTGCTCCAGCACCACGATTGCCGCGTCCTGCAAAAACGTGGGAACGCCGTAGGTCGAGCAGATGGCCACTTGACCAGCATGATTTGCTAATTCCTGCGGGCCGATCAACCAGCCGAGCCGCCAACCGGCCATCGCATGGGATTTGGAAAGGCTGCGGATTGTGATCGTGCGCTCCGCCATGCCGGGAAGAACAGAAGGTGAGACATATTCTCCGTCGTAGACGAAGTCGCTATAGACCTCGTCCGAAACCAGCCAGAGATCGTGATTGCGGCACAGAGCCGCTATGGCCGACAGTTCCTCTTTCGTATACACCGCGCCGGTGGGGTTATTGGGCGTTGCCAGAAAGATCGCGCGAGTGCGCGGTCCCATAGCCACTTCCATATCGGTGATCAGTGGATGGAACTGGTTGCTCGCCGGCGAGCGGATGCTGACGATCTCGGCGCCAGTAGCCGCAATGGTGCCGGGGTAAGTCAGATACATCGGTTCGGGCACCAACACCTGGTCGCGCGGCTCCAGAAGACACAGGGCGGCACTGAGCAGGGCGTTCTGCGCACCTATGGTGACAACCACCTGATCTGCATCGATCGTTTGCCCGGTCTTCTTGGCATGATGCCGCGCAATCGCCTCGCGGACGGCCCGGCCGCCCGCACAGGGGCCGTAATGGGTCCTTCCGGATGCGAGGCTATCATGCACAGCGGTAATAGCCGGCTCAGGACTAGGAAAATCGGTGTCGCCAACCGTCAACAGAATGACCCGTTCCCCGCGGGCGCGCTTTTCCGCAGCCATAAAATGCACGTCCCAGGCAGCCGACGCCTTGCCGATCATCTGGTGGATTCGGGAAGCGTAACGCATGGTGAGATTCCTTCACGGAGCTAAAAGTAGAGAGATCTATGCGGTCGTCGGATTCCAAGGGCGCCATGCGAACCGCCCGCAGCAGCCTCCAGCGTTCGAGTGGAGCAATCTCGCTGACGTTGAACTTGGTACGATGATACGCGACCGCCGCTCGCTGCGAATGTTCCGATATTTCTCTCCGTAATCGAACGTCGCCATCCTGCAAGCCTTTCGCGCCGCCTGTCCTTTCATCGCACAGATGTTCAACACATCCGTAATGCCTTGGTAAGCGCCAGCCAAGCGCATGAACAGGTAGTAGAAGGGGCGCCTACGCACAGGAGATATTCCCACATCGAGCACTTTGGCCAGAATGACAACAGGCCATCCATCTTCGCGCAGCTGATGTCGTATTCATGATGTGCGACCACGACCCGGGCGGCAACTCGTGCCACCGGACGATCTAGGCGCCTTAAGCATATGGGTAATCTGGTTCGTCGTCATCGATCCATCGTCCGATGTGTACGCCGCCATGAGCCTGCAGCTTCGGGGATCTGCGTCGAGTGACGTCGGACGAACCGCCGTGTCGAGCCGAATTGAGTTCACTGGCAACTCCGTAATCGCGCACAAACGCGCAGTCTCCCCTTGTCGCATTTCAATGCTGTCACCAGGTTAGAATGTACCAGAGGAGCCGTCACATCGCGAATTCGATGACATTTTCGAAATTGATCAAGTGGGCAGGAACCCTGCCACATCTAAGACGGCCATGAAGCAACTACTATGTAATGGCTGCTCGGCGGCTCGCGTCCGAAGCCAGGGCTGGTGAACACCTGCAGAGCATTTCGATAATCGCGGCGAGCCCCGTGCGTTGTACCCTTAACTTCTGCCGAGCGGCAGCAACAGGTTGCGGTAGTCGCGCGGGTCCGTGGTGGGCCTTCCCTCGCCATCGATGATCCGGCTTTGGGAATTTCTCTCCGCGCCCCATCGCCAGGCCGAGGTCGCCATATCGAGCAAAAAACGGAGCCTCGAGATTTGAAAGGATACTCAATCGAGACCAGGTTTGTGCCGAGCCGCGCCTCCCGTCCGCCGAACGGCGCAACATAATAAGGTGAGCGGCATCGGCAGCCGCGAGGCCGATCGTGCCCGCGCTTGCGGCTATCAAGGGATACGCGGCGGGCCGTCCCACATGGCTTCCAGAATACGGTGTAGGCCGCGACAGCGGTGGTCGAGGATTCCTTTGCGGTGGTCCAATGCACGCCCGGCATCTTGAGCGACTCGATATAGGCCGAAATTGCGGTGACGGCATGACAGTCGTGGCTGGTCAGGTTGGCATTCACACAGCCGGTAATCACAGCTTGCGCCTCCTCCTGCGAGGCGCCGACGGCTTGCAGTAGCGCCGTACAGATGAATGAGACGATCGCCATGACTGAAAAACATCCCCACCGGGCAAGCTCTGGCTCGCCGATCGCACTAGTAGAGACCTCCTCAATTAAGGCCACTCTCGGAGACAGTTTTGGCCGATGCAGCACGCAATGCAAATTGCTTGCCGCCAGCGCGCGTCAGACTTGTCCAGCTGAACCCAAACCCTCAACCGCACCCGCGAGTTTCTCCCAAGGGCCACAAGTGACCAGCGGTCGACGCCTATCCGATCTCTGATACTCAGGCGCGAAGTCTAGAGGCCGGTTCGTGAATGGTCACTTCTTCTGTTTTGGTAGTCCACGCCTCGCGTGTGAAGCGCGTGTAGCCTCGACCAAATCTACATTCTCTTAGCGGGGAAGATCGACCTCAGCGCCTCGCTGCCGTGATGATCACAGAGCCTTGGGACTGTGCAAAAGCACGACCACTCCACTGTAGGAATTGCGCAGACGGATCACGTCGCGCGTTGGGGCAGGCAAGCTGCGTATTGGCGGGAATATCGAGTTCGATCTCGCGCGACACCTCGAAGATGGTCTGTGAACAATGACCATTCTCGAGCAGCGCGTATCTGAGCGCTTGAGCGCGACTCACAAACAGACCACCAAAAATCCCGCTCTGTTCGCGGGCAACCCAGTTGCCACGGCGGTTCCTACCAACAAAGACGACCGTTCCTTCGGGGCTGCATGAAGGAAGTTCGACGAGCTCCATGTCCATTGTCCTTCGATGATCTTCAAACCGTATGTTCCTCAGCCGGCACCCTCCCGATCCAAACTGTAGCTTCTCAAGAATGCTACGCCTCAAAATGCCTGCTGCCTTATCGCGCTAAATAGCTGTTCATAGAATGTGGATTCAATGGGCAAGGTGATGCGGATCACAATCGCCAGCATAGGACCACATCTTTCACCAACGTTGCAACGGCCCGGTGGCTTGAGTCGTTCATGAGGTTCAAGGTCATCGTGCAGTTGCGCCAACGAGCCGATCGCCGACGTGAGGGGAGCCGGAACCGCGCAACCATCTTTTCCGGACTCCTGAAGTTTGTAGCAATCACGACTTAACTTCGCCGCTCTGCGCTACCAACCGCAAACTGCCAATACGAGTCAATCTGACAAGATTCATCGACGAGTTCTGAAACGATCCCCACCGCTCGGCGACGCCGTCTCATGGAAGCAATCGGCGTGCCACGCTGTCAGTATCTGATGCGCGCCTTTCTTGACGAGAAAAACAGTCACTTGCTGCGCCCATTGGATCGCGGCTCATTTTTGTTTACTTCTCAACATCAGGGTCTTCAATCGAGCATGAATGGCCACATGAGATGGAAGATGATAGCCTCGCCCATCGTCCCAAGCTGGAAAATCGTCTTGACTATGAAAGGCCTAATGCGTGGCGAAGATGCGCTTGGCACCGGTGCGTAATTGGGCCTCAATGGTCTATCTCCCGCGACCATCCTAGCGCTGGAAAGATCCGCTGACGGCCACGCAGAGGAGCTTTGAGAGAGTCGAGCTCGCAGCGCCGGCTAGGTGTTTAGTTCCCCTCTCGCAGCGACAAGAGGGAAAGGTACTAAATGACGGTTGCTGAACGCTCCCGGTTTCATATGCGATCGCTTCCTCGGCTCCAGCCTCAAAAGAATTCGGAGGGTCGATCCTCGTCAGAGGGCCTTTTAAGCTCCGCTCAGAATGAAGAAAGTTCAACCAGGTCGAAGCTGCTCAATGTTTCGACTGAAATCAACTCGGCACTGCCGTTCCGACTCGTCCGTACGACCCGTAGGGTGCCGAGTTATGCGTTTTTGTACACTGGCGTCCATGAAGATAAGTAACACGCCGCGCACCTGCGGCGAAGGGCTTCACGTTCGTTCAAACTCTTGATCTAGGAGAGAAAACATGGCCGAAGGCCCAGCGCTTACCATAGTCGTCAACGACTCTGCCGCCGATTCGTTTGTCCAACTTATAGGAGAGCGCTTTCCGCAGGTCCGCGCGATCGTGGCGCCGGACCTCGATCTGTTAGAGCGACACATAGGGGAGGCGGACGCGCTGCTTGCCTCTCGTTTCCCCGTTGAGGTCCTGGACCAGGCTAAGAAACTGCGTTGGTTCCAATGCACTTGGACCGGTATCGATTCGATACTTCCCATCCGCCACAGGGTCGCTCATATCAGCGTAACGAATGCGCGCGGTATTCAGGGCGACATAATTGCGGATTACGTGATGTTCGGCGTGGCGATGCTGCATTGGGATGTACGTAGGCTTCTACGTGAGCAGGCGGAGCGCAAATGGAAACCCTCGATTGTAGCGCCACTAGCCGACAAAACGCTCGGCGTTGTCGGGCTGGGCTCGATCGGGGCAACAATTGCCCGGCGCGCAAAGAGCGCGGGAATGACCGTAGTCGGTTCGCGAAGAAATATTTCCCTCCCGACCGAAGGTGTAGACCAATTGTTCGGTTCTGATGAGCTTCGGGACTTGCTGCCGCTCTGCGATTTCGTCGTCCTGGCCGTGCCGGCGACGCCGGAGACGGTTGGCATCATCGGCGCAGCCGAGATCTCGCGCATGCGTCGCGAGGCCTTCTTGATAAATATCGCCCGCGGAAATGTCGTCGTCGAGACTGACCTGATTAGGGCTCTCCGCGCTGGTGCAATCGCTGGTGCGATGCTCGATGTGTTCGAGCGAGAACCGCTGCCGCAAGACAGTCCGCTTTGGGATATGCCAAACGTCATTATCACGCCCCACGTGTCGGGAGTTCCGACGAACTATACGGAGCGGGTTTTCCCGATTATCGCAGATAATATCGAACGATTCCTGAAGGGACAGGCGCTGAGGAATCTTGTGGATCTCGGACGCGGCTATTGAGGGAGGTAGGTCACTCACAGCCGATAGGCCAAGCGCTACGAGATGATCGAACCAGCTCAAACTGGGTCTGGCACCCCTCGGCTGGCCCACCCACGCATAGATCTGGTTCGGATGCACCTCGTAGCGCTGCGCCAAGTCTGCCACCGTCCTTCCGCCGTGTCTTTCTTCGTCATCACGCCGTCCGTCTATCAAACGGAGCGGCCCTTTTCCAACTTAGCCTCTGGTCCCAAAATCGGGGTCCATTTCAAGGGGCCATGACGACAAAACTCTTGGGTCGCGGACCTGCTGACGCCAATATCAAAGTCTTGCCGATGTCGTAACCATTGCTGTAGCATTTACGACGTATGTCGCGTCCACAACGCTTACCGCAATCGGCACCTTCCCAGGCTGATCGGTACTTTCTAAAATCCCGTGTTGGTAGGAAAAATGTGCGAGCGCGTCGCGTGGTACGGCATTTGCTGATCTCCTTCCCAAGTCGTTCTCGGCTCAGGAGGAACACATGGTCGATGTGCAAGACGTGGTGCTGTCCGCGCGAGAAAAAGAGTGCTTGCGGTGGGTAGAGGAGGGAAAATCATCCTGGGAAATCGGGATGATATTGAAAGTTAGTGAGAATACGGTCAATTTTCATCTTAAGAATGCGATGAGAAAGCTGGAAGTGACCAGCCGAATCCAGTGTGTTATAAAGGCGCGCCGCCTCGAGCTTATTTGAACTGTGGCCGGGCGCTGCTTCGATCAAAGCGACGCCCAGCGTCAGGTCCTAGAACGACTCCGTTACATTCCGATCCCGCTACGAAATAGCGACTTGCGCGACCGAAGCGGCGCTCCTGGGACGAGATTGCTCCACTTCATCGCGGCCCTCCACTTGGATGCCTGCGATTAGATTCAGCCGCGGGCTCGAAGGCGGTGAAGCTGCCCGCGAACGCAGCCCGCGATGGTCGCAGACATCAACGAATGGGCCTTCGGCACGAACCCGTTGGGGACGTTCGTGGCAAACATGCCCTTGCGAGGAATTGCTGTTGGGCGAAAAGCCCGATGCTCTGCGACTCCGATCGCGGCCAACAGCGTGTGGCGGCCGTACAGCGCTGAACGTGACCGCCAAAGATGAGCCGCATCGGCCCAGGGGCATAACTGGCGGATATCGTCCGCGGCATCGCCCCGGGTGGGATCTGATCCCTGATCAAAAAATGCGCCAGATTATCCTGGTATACAGCGCAGCAAACCTTTCGTGTGGGAGCTCGGGTGTGTTGAGAGATGCAAACGCGATCCAACCGTCCTTTAACTCCTGACCGGGCTAGTGATGCGGCGAAGGTTTATACGTTTGTTGAAGCCACAACGGCCGACGTGCGCTTTGAACGCGCCCAGCTAAATAACCTCACTTTGGACTCTTCAGTGGGGCCTCCTCGGGGTTGTATATCAGGCGTGCCGGATAGTGCTTTGCGCCAAACACCTGGTCATCAGTCATGAATCCGGTCTCGACGAGCTTTTCGAGAACCAGCGTTGCACGCTGACGCGCAGTCCAAACAGCAATGTGCGAAACTTGATCGGGCGGCACATTTACCAGGCCAGCAAGCATGGCCGCTTCGCTAAGGTCGATATCCTGAACCCGTTTTTGGAAATAGAGCCGTGCCGCATCGCTGACGCCGAATATGCCGGCTCCAATCCGCACACGGTTTAAATAGATCTGTAGAATTTGATCCTTCGTGAGTCGAAATTCGAGCCAAATAGCGATAAGTCTCTCGTGAATCCTGTCCTCGAAAGTTCGTCCATTTGACGGGAATAGCATTCTCGCAACCTGCTGGCTAATCGGCGGGTGTACGCCCTCTGTCTCTGGCCTGGCATGGAGCGAACGGGCGATAGCGGCAAGACCGATACCGAAATGGCTGTAGAAGCGATGATCCTGGGTTGCAAGCGTCGCCTTGATTAAGACCTCCGGAAGCTCTTTCAGTGCAATCGTGTTATGTGTCGCGCAAGCGCTGGTCGGACTCGTCCGGCATTCTGCCGGAAAGACTGTGCGATCAAAGCCGTCGCCCCGATCCCGACTCGCGGTTTCACGAAAAGCCGGGATCGCCACGATAAATGACAGTATCAGGCCGACGACCCCAAATGTTAGAGCTTCCGAAAGCGGCTCGACGATTCCCCAACGTAACGATCGGCCAACAAGCCGCGCGCCCCGCATCAGCTCTGTAAGCATAGCGGCAATTGGACGGATACGACTGGCTCTGCCCACTATACGGTCTTGGATCGCGGACGTCCTGCTTCGCGGCATCATCTGACTCACCTGCTTCTTTCATCTATCTGGAGTTCGTGTCGGAAAGGCGTCCCGCTGTCGACATGGCACTCCGTTTTCCTCTTCCAGTGACAGCGCGGTGAAGAAAGGGTTTGGGGGAGCCCCCAGCAATTCTGGACGCGCGAGACGCTGCCACTACGACGCAAAGTAACCGTTACCAATCGCGCGTCAGCTGCACCTTCCCGAGGCCATGAGGTCACCAATCCCGCAGGTAGGAGGGGACCGCGGGCCCTTAATCATTCAGCTCTCACGCGCTATTCTCGAGACCTTGAGTCTGCAACATCCGATACTGGTTGCCAGCACGCGGGTTGCTCGAGCGAGCGTCACCAATCGGCATCACGGCTGAAGTTATCGGTTTGGGTATATGAATGCTCGGCAATCCGGGGACTTTGAATGGCAGTCTCGCAAGAGCAACGGAGTTGGCAGACGCGATGTAAAGCCGCGCACACTCTCGGCGCCTTCGACGACGCCAGCTGTGGACGGCGTAGCCGGCGCAAGAGCCGGCGACAAGGATCAGAGCGAAAACCACGAATGCCATCATCGGGAAATATCCACCTCCGGCGCGGCTCACAGAGCGCAAATGTGCTGTGTAGGAATCATGGTGCAGGCAGGCAATGACTCTGCGGCGAATCGAACTGATAGTTGGTACAACCTGACGCTAGGTGTGATTCAAGTCCGTTTAAGGGGTCTTGAGGGGGATCACCGATCGGGATCACGCGGGACACTCTGTCAGGAGACCAGCCCTCGATTAAATCAGGTGCTCGGTTTTGTAACTAGGGAGCACACGGCCTAGCGTGCTTGCATATGTCCGTTGCGCCAGAGAAGCTGCATAACTCCGGCGTCACTGCCGTAATCGCCGCTAAACTGCGGAAAGCCATGACCGCCGTCCAACTGAAAAGTTTGAGATTGCAGCCGATTGAGAGCGTTCATAGGAATCTGGAAACGAAGAGCCATCCCGCGAAGCTCCTAATAACGGGGCTTGTCAGTCTGCCATCAAGATCGGCCGGAAGTTAATCCTCCGCCGCGATTTGCGGAAGTGGGCCTTCTGTTGCCGGACAAGTCTGCGCCTGCTCACACAATCGATGATTGTGGGTTAAATCCGCAGCCTGCGAATCTGGCCCAGCCCTTGCTCCAGTCAGGGACCAGCGCTGGCTCACCAGAAAATGCGTGAAATCCGATGACTGACTTCAGAAGCGCTGTCGGGAATGATGTCGCTCAGCAGTCGGGCCCGCGCTTTCCAGCAAGGCCGGCGATGATGCTTTGATTTGCGACAGGGTCTATGGACCTGTGAGGATCTTTGCGGATCAGGTTCTAACCGGCCCGCCAAGGTCATCCCGGCAGTTCGAGCTTGAGTCGAAGCCAGCGTCCATTCCGATATAGTAGCTGCTCTATTCGTAGATCGCAGCCGTGACGGCCTGCGGAGGCTTGGTCTATAGACGCTGGACGGCCTGCGCAGGCAGATCAGCGCCGAATGCGGGAGCCACCGCGTCAAGCGCTACAATACTCACGCGAGCAACAATTTGTTCATTTCTGTCCTCACGCCTGGAGTGCCCCGCCCCTCGTGCATCTAAACAACGTCCGCGTGAATTGCTGTACCAGCTTCGAACCAGTTGCGCGTAAAGCAATGTTCGAACCGAACGCTGCGCAAAGTGTCGGACGTTTCAGGTCATCTCCACTGCGCCCCAATGCTTGGTCGCATGCGGGCACAGCTAGCCTTCATGCGGACGAAAAGTGGGCTGCTGATGTCAGCGGATAAAGGACAGCGCAAGCCAGATGATGCCCAGCCAGACTGCAATGCAGAAGAGCAAAGCGCTTTGCAACATCGTCGCTCGTATCTTGTGACGCCATCGAAGGAGTTGCGATGAGCAACCGGTGAAGCGCCGACCGCGTACAACAGCTATTACTTCTTCGTAATCTGCAAACCGAAAGTAAGAGCGATGCTTGCGAATATACGACAGCCGCTCAGTGGGTGAAAGGCACTGTGCCCAAACCTCCCATGCCTCATCATCAAAACACGCTCTATTCTCAAGGACTTCGACGAGGCGTTCGTCACGCTTCATGATGCATCCGCTGTACTGTCTATCGCGGATCGAGTTTTACAAAGGAAGCCTCACCTTCGAAACCTCTCAGGTTAGGTAGGCGAGTTCAGTGAAGCGAGCCCGGCCAAAAGGCATCCGTCACGGCCATCGCAGCGTTGCACGCGAGATGAAAGTCGAAGTCATTGCAAGGGTTCTGGGGGCCCTCTTCTCGTCCAGTGCGGAGGGCAAGCATCGAGGCGCTGTAGATGCCGAAGGAGAGTGAACGGGACTCCTTGTCGGCGCTGCCGCAATCGTGCTCGTCGCGGCATTCAGTTTAAGCGAGCGCCAAACATATCTTCTCCGCGGTTCGCGCCGGCGCTGATTGGATCCGGTTGGGCAGTAGCTTCCGCATATGCGAAGAACACACAGATGTGCGTTGTCACGCCGGGACCGGTTGCGAATTCTCCGCCGCCGATCCCGATGATCGGGGAATGGCCGACGCGCGATCTTCTGCGCAGAAGTCGCGAGTCAAATCGGCTATCAATCTCACGTTCCACGTGCTCTTGAGACTGTTTCCACGTGAGCGCGCGTGCCTTTGCTCTGCCGTGCGAGTCTGCACTGAAAAACTGGCGATGGAGGGGCGTTCGCACTCGCCTGGCGGATCGGCAGTTTCCTTGTTTGAGCAGGGCCGAATGCAGCGTTGGAAACCGCGGCGTGCGGGAACTCGGAGCGGCGGCGGAGCAGAAGTTCCGGAATGAAAGTGAGCACCATAGAACCGGGCGCGTTCACGCCGTTTGCGAGAACGCCAGCTGCGCGCAGCGTAGCCCAATCCAAAGCCGCCGAAGAAGATGATAGTGAGAAAAGGAGTGCTGTTGTCATATCGATGTGTAAACCAGAGGATGCTTTACTGTGGTACGTCACACCGCCGCCATCGGTGGTCGACTAGTTGGCCGCCGCTAGGCGGCTTCTCCCTCGTTCCTACAACGTGACGCAACGTCCGATTCAAGTCCCACTCCAACCAAAATGCATTCTCACTCGAGGTGGCCTGCAGCAGCAGTGTGGGCGAGCCCGGCACATCCTGTCGATGCGCGGAACAGCCCACGCCGTAATCGTTGCAGGAAGCGCCGTTCGTTAGTGCTGATACTGTGGTTGTCAGAGATCTTCGATTCTGCCGGCGGCATTGCCCCATCGCCCCGGGCCGCAACGGAGAAGACCTTCCGTCGGAACTGTAAACGTGGACGAGACTAGAGATCTCACTGCGCAGTCGGCGTGCTGTTACGACGCCTGGACTATTTGCGTCGGGCAGCCGCAGGCGGTCGCGCATCGCAGTGCAAGGGATACCGCATTCATCCTCTGAGATCTCCGCCAAGAGGATCCTGAGTGCGGCGCGGTTCGCTGGTCATGAACATTTTCGTTGCAAAATCGAGCGACCTGTATGCTCGGTCGCGGACCGCCTGCGACAAATCAGGAGTCGCGTCGATCGCGGCGCGCGCGTCGCTCATAATCTTATGCTTTGCAAAAACAAGCTTCGCGTCTAGCATTACATGAAGCGTCTCTCGAACATCAGGTAAGATCAAGCTGTCGCCATCGATCAATTCTCGCAGTTTCCAAAACATGCGCTCGGCTGCTACCAACGACCCGAGGACTGTCATCAGTCTTGGCGACATCATGGACCATCTCCTTCTCCGCCCATATTCTCGCGACCATCCCAGCGAAATGAGATGTGCCTCCGCTTGGCACCGTCGCGCCAGCCGCCCGCTGAAACGCGATGACTGGGATACAATTGTCCTGCTACGCCTCGCGGGCGTGTGACGCCGCCTGCTCAGGGGTGCCCGCAAACCGTGCGATTTGCGAGCAAGGGCATTTATTTTCCCCTGCTCCCCGGGCCGCATTGGGGCGCATGCGCGGGCTCACCTCCAAGACCGACATCGAGGCTGGTTCTGATTACCACAATGCGGCCAGCGCGCATCGGAGTTGGACGTCTCCCGCCAGGCTCTATGCTGCTCCGCTTGTTCACTGGGATCGCTCTGTTAACCAGGCGAAATTGAGTGACTGAACCCGGTCACGCAAAGGTGGTCATTCGATCTCCCGCCGCTCGGCGCGCCCGCGCGCTTGTGATTGCATGAGTGCATCGAGATCGAGCCTCCCGATCTGGCGCGATGGTGTGTCGGTCGCGCGCTACCTTGAGCTCGATCGATTGTTGCCTCTCCATCGGCTGCTTAAACGCACATGCCGTTTCCTTGTGCCGGATCCGTATCTCGGATTCCGTCTCTCTTACTCTTCTCATCACTGCACGGCTATGCTGTGCAAATCGTGCATTTCACCCACCAGCGGCCACCGCGCTTCTCCGCGCGCAACTTGCCGCGGCGAATCCGAGAGAGCACAGCTTCGGGGCTTATGTGGTTCATCGCTGCGAACCGTTGAACAGAGAGGTAGTCCGTATGCAGAAGTGGAGGGGTGCTAATGCCGTGCGCAGCCAGCAGAATGCGCAGCGAAGCCAACTCCGCGAGCACGAGCTCAAGTTTACGCGCGATCTCCTCCGTCTGGTCGGAGCGCTGCCGGGACCGCGTCACGAGCGGCTCGCTCTGGCGATAAGCCACACCTTGGATTCGTGTCGAACGCGATCAGCGAACTGGCGCGCTAAAGCGGGATCGGCGTGAGCTAACTCACCTGTCCAAGCGAGCCGCTGTTGGGGCAATGCCAACGTACGAACATGAGAGTCAGGCCGTTTACTGCCGTTAAGCGTCCCTGTCTGGTGATGTAGTTGAAAGGATCTCATGCGCGTCAAAGACACTTGAACCGTAAGAGTGGCCTGAACGATGCATCCAGCTGCGGGACTCATCGGCCTTGGTGTTGCCATTTGTTGCTAGGTCAAGAGCGAACCTATGGAATCGTAGTTGGGGTCACCATCAGTGCTCGGCCGCTATGAGCTCGGAGTGAATTGCAGTTGCTGTGTTGAGGCAGGCATCCAGTGACAGAGATCCGAAGGCGACCTGACAAAGGAGATAGTTGGCGCCTGCTTCTTCCACATGATCGAGAAGAGTTTGGCGCACCGAAGCGCGCGTGCCGACAACGCACAGTTCACTCTCAATTGCGGCATCCAATGTCAGGGGCAGGTTGGACGGAGGCGGGATGTCATTGAGGTCGTACAGGAACTTAAAGCTCTTGAGCCATGTTTCGTAGGCTGGCGCCGCGAGGGAGCGGGCGACTGCTTCAGAGCCGGAAACTACGACCATGCGGAGCAATGCGAGAAATGATGCTGCGCCGCTGGCAACACCCTTCGCCTCTCGATTAGCGCGATAGACATCGGTTATCTTGCGAACGGCAGAAGAGGGGCCCATGCACGCGAGATTGGCGCCAATTGTCGCAGCCCAGCGGGCTGAATCTGGCCGATTTGTCGCAATCCACGTCGGGGGGCAAGGATGCTGGTGTGGTGATAGCGTCAAAGGGACGTCGCTCAGCGCAAAATGCTGCCCTTCGTATGTGAGCGGGCCGCCATTCATCGCGCCAACGAAGATTTGAGAAGCTTCCTCGTAACGGCTCGAGGCGACATCGGCTCCAATGCCAAAATAGCTCAGTTCGATCGGCAGAGAGCCGCGACCAAGGCCGACCTCAACCCTGCCGCCGCTCAGGTGATCCAACATGCAGATCTCCTCGAATGCACGCAGCGGGTGATAGAGGTTGAGCAGCATGACCAAAGGACCGACGCGAAGTCGCCGTGTGCGTTGTATTACGCTTGACAGAAATAAATTCGGCGACGGACCCAGTCCATGCGGAGTGCAATGATGCTCCGCCAGATGATAGGCATAGAAACCGAGCCGGTCGTAGGCCTCCGCTAGGGTAAGGCGGTCAGCGTACTGCCGGGTGATATCGCGGCCGTCTTCGTCAAGATGATCAAAGATGCCGCAGGTCAGGTTTGAGGGAACAACGTTTCTCACTCAGTTATCTCCTATTTAGACACGACCGGAGTCCGCCGGGTCGGGAGTGCAAGAGGCGCTCGCTGGCAATGCGCTGTATTATTGCGAAGCCGTTCACAAAGGGCGTAATGCGGCGACTGGAGAAAAACTGACTCAGGGCTGCGTCGCGAAGCTGCATCATGTGTGGGTCCGGATCGATTACGACGGAGATCTGTGAGATGAGTGGAAGGGACCACTAGCCACGACATCCCACTTTCCTAAGAATGCTGCCGACGGCCGCAAGAAACGCATCCATCTGACGCTTTGTACCGATGCTAACCCGAATGCACTCTTCCAGGCCGGCATCCGGAAAGAAGGCAACAAGGACTCTCTGGTCTTGCAACGCCGCCTGCCACCATCTGCCACCCTGGCCTACCGGCACACGGGCGAGGAGGAAGTTCGCGTGCGAAGGCGTTACAGAGAACCCAAATTCAGTGAGGGCGGCGGTTACGCGCTGGCGCTCGAGCCTGACGTGGCGATGGTTCTCCTCATATGCGTCGCGATGCGCAAGGACGCTCATCCCCACGGCGTGAGCGACCACATTCATATTGAAGACATTCTGGATGTTGCGAAGCCTCCCGATCAGCTCGGGATGGCCGAAACCGAATCCGACGCGGATGCCAGCGGCGGAATAACTCTTGGAAAATGTGCGCAGGACCACAAGATTCGAATGTTGCTCAACGAGGCGTAGGCCGTCCTCAGGTGCGAAATCGACGTAAGCTTCGTCCAGTACGATCAATCGGTCAGATCGTGTAACGAGGCGTTCGATCTCGGCGAGCGGAACAAAGGTCCCGGTCGGATTGTTCGGATTGGCCAGCAGAATGAACTTGGCATGTTTAGCCGAACCGAAAAGCAGCTCGTCCATCGGCAAGCAGTCCGGTTCAGACCAGGGAATTTCAATGAAACGGGCCCCTTGCAACATGGCAAGCTTGCGATTGAAGGAAAAACCCGGCGACATCATTGCGACCTCGTCGCCCGGAGCAAGAAAGGCTCTGTAAATGAGGCTGAGCAGTTCAGACGATCCATTGCCAGCCATCACGCGATCAGTTGCAATGCCATAGGCAGCTGCGGCCGCTTGCCTCAAGCTGACATTGTCGTCTTCTGGATAGCGGTATTGCAGCTCGAGAGCTGCAATTGCGCTTCGCATCACGACGCCTGGCAAAGGAAAGGGGTTCTCGTTCGTGTTTAGTTTCACGCAATTGTTGTCGGTGGTGGGCCGCCCGGACGGTAGAGCATTCAATTCCCGAGCCACCGGTGAGAGCGCGGAAAGCATAGTCTGCAACTTTGCATCCAAAGTGGTGTCTCCCCTTTTTGTCCACGAGAGTAGTTGAGGGCGTTCGGCGAGCCTACGTGGGTGCGGGCGCTTTGTTCGGACCCGAGAAGCGCGAGGCTCGCGTGAATGTGAGTGTTGGGAGGCGGACTTGGCTCTAAGGGCCGTACCGGATCAGACTCCGTCTCAAGGTCCGAAAGCGATCAGCACGGATCAGGCGTCGCACGGCGTTTTCCGAGCCAATACCTGCTTCCAGGAAAGGGATGGAAGGCCACGTCCCTCGACCGAACAGCGCAGCTAACGATTGGCTCGAACTCGCGCAATCCGCAGACGGACTGCGCGTGACTGACATCGTTTCACGACGTACGTTCGTTCTAAAGAGGTCCTGACAGCTCACTCCCGAGAGCGAGGCGGGCATCAATTTCACTGGCTGGAAGAAGACACCGGTCTTCGTCGGCCTTACGAATGTGGATGTGATGCTCACTGCAGTGGCACTAGACGAATGGGAACGTACTCTTCGGGCGGCCCTGCGAGCGCGCACGATAGCTGTGATAGCATTGCTGCGAGGGTGAGAAATGCTGCGACTGCGGCGATTGCGAGGCACGTGAGGAGCGCGTAATCGATATATCGAGGATGGTTCATCATTCGAACGCTTCGTACGGTGTTGGCACGGGCGGTCAGTTCTGCTCGACCGCTTCGACGGTATTGTCGCGCCAGCGGTAAACGATGAAGCCAGGAGCGGCATTGTCTCCCTTGGAGTCGAATCTAACAGTGCCAATAGCCGTGTCGATTGACTCGGAGCGGAGGGCCGCAGCGACCCGCATAGCATCGAAGGTGCCGGCCCGTTTGACGGAGTCGGCCCATGCTTGAACCGCGGCATAAGCGTAGAGCGTGTAACCTGCGGCGGTTAGGCTCGAACCCTTGAGCTTGGCGACAGCAGCTGCGCCTGCAGCATTCTTCGTCGGGTCCGGCATAAAGGTAAAGAGCGTGCCGTTCGCGGCCTCGCCGGCAATGGCCCAAAAGTCGGTTGTCATCAGCGGATCGTTGGCGATCACGGTCAGACGTGCGCCCGCCTCCGCGGCTTGACGCACGATCAGGCCGATCTCGTTGTAATAGCCGCCGATATAGACGAGCTGGATTCCCTCTCGCTTCAGTCGCGAAACGAGAGCGGTATAATCCTTCTCGCCTGCAACGTAGCTTTGTCGAACAGGATGCTCGCCGGCTGCACGAAGGCGCGATTCAACGATATCGGCGATACCCCTGCCTGCTGTGCTCTTGTCGTCGAGGACTGCGAGCTTTGCACCTTGGTGATGCCGCGCGATGTATTCGGCGGCAACTCTGCCTTGCTGGTCATCGCGGCCGCAAATCCGAAACAGGGTCGTTAGGCCACGCTCTGTCAGACGGGGATTGGTGGACCCAGGTGAAATCTGAATTACCTCGGCTTCGGCGTATATGTCTGAAGCCGGAATCGACGAAGATGAACAGAAGTGACCAACGACGAGCTTGATTCCGTCAGTTGTCAGGCGATTGGCAACAGCGACAGCCTGCTTGGGATCGCATGCGTCGTCGGCGATTCTCAATATGAGCCTTGTGTCAGGCAGCAGACCCGAAGCATTTATCGAATCCACAGCTGCGGCCGCTCCATCGCGTATCTGCGCGCCGAGCGCCGCAGTGCTTCCCGTCATCGGACCCGCTATGGCAATGTAAACATCTTTTGCCCTGGCGCTCGAGCTCAGGGCCACGGAAAGGAGCGCGGCAGCTGCAAGCCTGTGAATGCGAAGGATCGTCATATATGACTCCCGTTGTCTCGCGAGACGACTTGGTCTGCTTCGCCATTCTGGTATGACGCGGCGGCCAACAATCTGGCGCAATGATGTTTGGATCGAACTCAGGTTGCGTACGAATAGGCTCAGGTTGTTGTCAGGTTAGGCCATAAGCTTCGGGCGGGCACGGACGAGCAGACGTTCCGACACTGGTCAGGAGAAGCGGTCGTCTAGGGGCTGACAGGACCAATATCGAACATTCTGCTGATACCCGGTAGATTCGCCAGTCTCCCGTGCTCGACAGGCGTGTGCCGAGGAGGCGCTTGGAAGGCGCGTACGACCATCCATCGACTTGTTCTCGTCGAGAACTCTCACCGAGAACTTCCGAAACTAATGCCGATCATTGGAGTCTCCCTCGTTTAACCGGCGCTCTGTCTGTCGCCCCGTCGCTGCGTCGATGCTTTAGAAGGTACAATGTGACGCTACGTACGAATCAAGTACTTCGAAGCGTGCTCGTTGGGGTTGATTGCCAAGATCGACAGAGTGAAAGACCCAACCGACAACGCAGAGTCCGAGGCGACTGCTAGGGACAAACCATCCGCGGTCAGACAGGATCACCATCACCTCATCCGGTTTAGAGACATTTCAGTAATAGGGCGTCGCAACGGGTGCGCTCAACTCTTTCCCAGCTGGTCCTCCAGCGCGGCGAGGGCGAGATCGAGGTATCGCATGAGGCTCGCATCCCAGCCGGCGAGATTGTGTGGTTCGGTCAATCGCGTTAGCACCTTAAGTATCATCGAGACAGTCGAATCAACTCCTGCGATCTCAGTCAGCAGCGAACGGGCCTGACGCGCGATTGCATTTGCCCGCTCGCAGCACGGAGGCTCACGCTGGTCCATGCAGCTTCGCAGCTCGTCCCGGATCTTTCGCCACCGATCTTCGCGGCTAGCGTTAGAGGCGCACGTGCAGATGGCAGAGGGGGTACGCTCCTCAATCCGCGACATGGCATCTAGCGTCGCCGGCAGCTCGTCGACACTGACTTCTGTCTCACCTTGCGTCGTCATAGTGCGCAATCGATCCCGCAATAATGTCGCGCGCGCGACTTGAAGCTCAATCCGCTCCAGATGGTTTCGCAACAGGTCCGTGAGAGATGTCCGCCCCTCGATCGCCTTGCGGATCTCAGGAAGCGAGAAGCCGAGCTCACGTAGAGCGCGAATCTGGGAGACGCGTTGTAGGCTTTCCCGATCGTACATGCGGTGACCGCCACAGGTACGTTCCGACACCGTCAATAACCCGGTATGTTCGTAATGATGCAGAGTGCGTACGGTTACACCGGTCGCCTCTGCAAGTTCTCCAATGCGCCATCGGCGCCGTCGTGGTATGGCGTTTGTCATGATCCTCAATTTGCAAGCCTACAACCTGACGTCACGTGAGAATCAAGTTATTTCAATGATCTAGATGACGCGTCTCTTGCTGCAGGCCCCAGAAGGTTAGAGTGCATGCCGGTGCTCAAGCGGCCGAGACAAGTGCAAGCATCAAGTGCGCGAGCGACGCCAATTCGTCCCTCGCCGCGCGTTGCATCACCAGTCTGGCGATCGCCACGCGATTCTCGCTGGTTCGCATGCATGACGGTAAAGACGCGATCGCTTGATCGAACAGCCTTCCCAAGCTCGCGAGATCATCCGGATCGTAGACTCCGCTCGGCGTTTCCAACAGAAACCTCCTTTGGTGATTGCACTCGCGCCGCACGTGACGAAGCCGTTTGGCTGTGGTGGGGCAAAAAGGAGACGGAGCGGCGACGTGCGTGAAAGAATGTGACAGGTGCGTCCACGTGATGCCGTTGTGCAACATGGCGTTTGCTTCCTCTGCCCGACAGTGCGCTAACCCAAAGTGTGCAATGTCTCCTGATCCTGCAGCAGCGGTGGCTATTCTGCGGCCTGATCATCAGGAAAGCGAAAGCATGTGCGTGACAGCCCGCTGAGACACTGCCTCCCGAAACGGCGAACCCAGACACAGCACTGATCTCATCGGATGGCTCTCTTTCAGTCGCAATCCTTGCCGTGACGTCTATCACCTCGGCGCGCGGTGCGGTTGATTGGGTTGATCATCGCGGATCAGTCGCACCACCAGTCGTGGCGCGGTGGCGGGCTTGGCGCCTAACAGCTTTTTCGATCGTCCGCTAGTCCTGTTGTGGCACTGTGGGCTCAAAGGCGTTGCTCGCGTGATCGCTGCCCAGGTTTTGAGTGCCGGAAGAATGACGGCTGCTCTTCAACGGCGCAGGTCCGCCGCCGTGAACGTCGGGAGTATGACGGAAGGCGAGGTCAAGCCATTCCTGAAGGCATCATCTCAACGCAGGTGCACCTCAAGCGTCTGGCAAAACGTTGCTCGCAATTAAGGACCGGGTCTCGAACGATCCTGCCATATCCGTTGCATGTGGCGGCACTCAAACGCGTCTAGGGCGCCCCAGGCGCCACGCGCTCGCGCAAACACCTGACATAACTCGTGCAGCAATAACTTGCATATTTAGGCGTGCGCCGGATCAGTGTCGCTGAGCGCGTACATCGGACAGCGTCGGGAGATGCAATGCACTCGAAGTGCAAAGATCCGTAGCGGCTTTGCCTCTGTACAATCACTTGGCGAACCGCTGGCCGCCTCGCTATACGGGTCCGCAATAGCAAGAGACGATGCTACAGTGTGGTTGAGAGTTTGATGCACGTCTTAAGGCCATGCTCAAGTCGAAGCTACTCCAAAATCTGGGGGGCCACTGTCTGGCGGAGTCGCAGCAAATATCCCATCGAACACAAGGCTCGAGCGCGATCTGTCACGGTATTGGCTTGCTCGTGCGACCGCTCACACCTCAATTCCAGCCTCTAACAGTATCGCTTTGGCATGCGCGCTGGACATAGATGCTTCGGGTAAGATAGGCAAATTATCTTGCCGCAGCAAAGGAGCCCTTCGGGGTCAGCGGTGCGAGGCAGCAGCTCGAGATGGACGGCGGTGGCGCGGTGTGAGTCACGCCGCGATCTTTCGAAAAACGCGATTGTCGCGACATCGGAAAGAAGGACCCGGCACCGAGCATCCGATTTGGCTGGGGATGTCGGCCGAAATGATCGAAAGCTGGAGGAGGAGCAGGCTTGGCGAGTGGGAGCGGCGAGCGCTTACGCGGCCGCACCTTGGCTCAGTTGCGGTCCTCTCATCATGAACACTCCTCACCGCAACACGCGCGCAGCTGGAAAAAGTGCCGCCAGCTGATGCCACTTGATCCGGGTTGATCCTGCGGTCTGCAAGCTTGCAGTTGCACTCGATCACGCCGCATCGCGCGCGTCGAGAGGAAGATAAGCGCCGTCGAGAGAGGAAGTGTTCCGAATTTCAATTGTGACATTGTGCAAAGACACGCAGTCTTCCCCGCCCATCCGGGTTTGCGCGAGCTGGCGGCTGGCTTTGGGGTGCGCGATCGTGGGCGGCGTTTGCGTTCAGCTTTTATGTTGATTCGACCCACACGAGCAGGAAGCGCCTCTGCCGGTCATCAGCCATTTGTATCTAGTGGCGCGCTTCGGGACTAACTCCATCGCTGTTGAAGGCAATGAGATCCACCAATTCAGGCAAACAGCGATGCGGGTTCGCTACCAGGTGAAGCCTGCAACTTCGATCGCAGGTGCTGGCCTTGAACCTGACGCGGCGTGCGATTCAAGCGAGTTTGGTGCTGAGGCCGAACATTGTTCGCCGTACAGGCCACATAATTGTTGCGTACTCTGAAGCTGGCGCATGCACCTGTGATGCGGTCCCGTCCGAATCAGCGGAAAGTCCTTAGCCGCCAAGCGAGCTGTGTGATGCGCAGGATCGTCACGGCACCGCGAGTCAATCGGCTGCGACCCGACCAAACTACGCTTAAGCGCGCTTTTGTGCACTATGCCAAACGTCCCTCAGAGGACCGGGGCTTCGAGCCTGGCGTAGGTCCGGTTAGCGAGAGCTGGCCGCAACCGGCCCGAACAGTCCTAGGACGGGCCGTGACATTGGCTGATCTCGGACGGAGAGACCATCGTGGATGCCTGCTGCAAGAATATGTTGCGCAACCACATGCTTGCAGGATCAGTATTATGAATGGCGGGCCATTGGACGGCCTCTGTGAATGTGAGAAGTCGCAGGGGAGGTTCGACAACCCGCAGCGGCATCGTCTGTGCGAAATGGCTGACCAATCTTGAGGGCATGCTCGCTATACGGTTGGTGCCCAATAACATAGGCGGAATCATGCCAAAACCCTGCACCGCGACCTCGGTGCGTATCTTGAAGCCATGCTCGAGCAAGAGCCATTCGTGGAAGGAGGGCCTCAGGGAGCGCCCGAACTGGGCTTCCACGTGCCCGATCGAGATGTATTTCTCGAACGTGAGACGCGAAGTGAGCTGCTTGTTCATGGGGCAGCCCACGCAGACGAAAGTGTCCTCGAACAGAGCCGCCTTCGGATGCGCGCTCGACATGAACATCTGCGGATACATGAGAAAATCGACTTCACCGCGCCGGAGAAGCTCATCAGGTTCCTCTGCGGGCGGCAGCAACTCGAAGCTGATTGTTGGTGCTTCCCGCGCGACGCGGTCCACGACCCCTCGAAGAAACACGACAGTCATGAAGTCGGACAGGATGATCCTGAATCGCCTATTCGATTGAGACGGATCGAAGCCGTCTGGAGAAATAATGGAGAGCTGAATGTGAGCGAGAGCCTCGCGAACCGGGGCTGCGAGCGCTTCAGCCCGCGGCGTTGGGACAAGCTTCCGTCCTTTCATGGTGAATAGCTCATCGCGAAAGTAAGTGCGAAGCCGCGCGACGGCGGCACTCATGGCAGGTTGACTGAGGTTGATGCTTCTTGCCGCCGTAGTGAGATTGCCTTGCGTCACCAGGGCGTCGAACGCGACGAGGAGATTCAGATCAAGGCCCTTGAAACGCATAATCCTGAGCGATCCACGCTGTGAATGTGTTCTATCGATATAATCGATTTTACCATTTGTACCGAATGAGGATAGCAAACGATAGTTTAGCGAGATGTCAGATCCATCAGAATGGTTAGAAATCGTTGCGCGTCTCAGCCCCGCGCTAGGTATCAATCAAGACGTCTCGATCGTGGGGTCGCAGTTTCGCGCGTGTTGCGCAAGCCATATCGCCGTGAGCTAGCACGATCGGAATCCGCAAAGTTGAGTGGGCGTATACGACGAGCAAACCATCGTATGGCTTCGCCAACCCATTCTATATCCACCGTGTACCGCCGTAGAATTGAGCGAACCCTCAACCTGGCCGTAGATTGCCGTCCGGTCGCACCCCTCCGGTTGCGGGTGCCAAATGTGCCTTGGTCGCATCCAATTGGATTGCGTCCTTGCGACGGTGAAATCGTGCGGAACATGCAAGCGAAGGCGTCCTTGGCGAATCTGATGAAAGTTGCGCGCACGCTCGACGTGGTCGCGATTGTGAATGCAGATCAGTCAGTGCGTGAAGCTCTGACGGATATGGTGTTTTCCGCAGGTTACGTGCCTGAACCATTCGAGAGCGCAGAGGGGTTCTTGAAATCAGGCCGCCGTTCGATCACGCCGCGCTTGATCGCGGACATGCAGTTGAGCCCGATGAGTGGCCTCGCGCTCTTCGATCATCTGGTTGCATCCGGAGGCGCGATCCCCACCGTTCTGCTCACAGGCCACTCCGAACATGATGTGAGGCGAGGCCCTGGACTCGAGTTCTCGAGCAAGCCTTTCGAAGGTAGCGAACTGCTGGCCTGCGTCAGGAGCCAGATAACGAACAGGAATGACGCCCTATGAACATTATCGCGCCCGAATCCACACGAGGTGTTTCGGCGCGCCCTCCAGTCCGTTGGAGGTTGTGCTGGGAGAATGACCTTGAACTTGCTGACCATATCGAATTATCCGACTTCTTCCGGAAGACCTATGGTCCGACCGGGGAATTCAATGCAAAGCCCTTTGAAGGTCATCGAAGCTGGGCCGGCGCACGGCCTGAGATTCGGGCTATCGGCTACGATGATCGTGGCGTTGCGATTCACATCGCGGCACTACGCCGCTTCATAAAAGTTGGTCAGAGCGATCTGCTCGTGGCTGAACTCGGATTGTACGGGGTTCGCCCGGATCTGGAGGGGCTTGGAATAACCCACTCCATCCGAGTGATGTATCCCGTATTGCGAGATCTTGGCGTGCCGTTCGGCTTTGGCACGGTCCGTGCTGCCCTGCAGAAACATATTACCAGGCTGCTCGGGCGACAGGGATTGGCGACTGTTCTGCCAGGGCTCCGCGTCCGGTCCGCTCGTCCGGACATCTACCTCACTGTGCCTCCGACGCGCGTGGAGGACGTGGTCGGCCTCGTTCTGCCGATTGCGAGGCCCATGAGCGAATGGCCGGCGGGTGACACGATCGAACGGAACGGGCCAGAACTGTGAGCTCCTCAAACGACTTGACTGAAGCGCGGAGCGACTACACCGAGGCCGGCGGAGAGCCCTGCGTCTATCTGAGCTTTGATGATGGTCCCAACCCGCTTTGCACGCCGGCTATCCTGGATGTGCTGGCGCAGCATCGGACGCCCGCCACCTTCTGCGTGATCGGTGCATACGCGGCGGCCCAGCCGCAGCTGATCCAGCGCATCATTGCAGAAGGGCACGAGGTCGCAAACCACACAATGACGCACCCGGACTTGGCCAATTGCATAGCGGATGAGGTGGAATACGAGATCCTCACGACGAATAAGGTCATCGGAATGGCCTGCCCCGGAGCCTCTGTGCGGCACATGCGTGCGCCGTACGGGATCTGGAGCAAGGAAGCCTTCGCCGCGTCGGTGAAGGCCGAACTGGCAGCCCTGCACTGGTCAGTCGATCCGCAAGATTGGGCTCGTCCCGGCGTCGAGGCGATTGTTGCCGCAGTGTTGGCCTCGGTCAGGCCAGGCGCAATCGTGCTCCTGCACGACGGCTGCCCTCCCGACGAGTTGGGACGCTGCCCTCATTCTGGTCAGCGCGACCAGACTGTGACGGCGCTCGCCCAACTCATTCCAGCACTGCATGACCGTGGATTTGCAATCCGGTCGCTTCCTCAACCTCACTGAATAGATCGATTCCCATGAGCCTGCTTGCCACCATCAGCACCGCTGCTGTTGCCTCCTACGCGTTGCTCTCCAGCGTCCACAAGAGCGCGCAGGCGCTTTATGCGCTGCGAAGCGACGCTCCACTGCCACCGTGCGACCCGGTCGACGCCGATGCTCTGCCCAGCGTCGATGTCATCGTGCCCTGCTTCAACGAGGACCCGCGCACGCTGGCGGCCTGCCTGAAGTCTATCGCAAGTCAGGATTACCCAGGGCGATTGCAGGTCTACGTGGTCGACGACGGCTCTGCAAATGTCGGCGCAGTGGCCGCGGTCCACGCGAGCTACGCGTATGACCCGAGATTCACCATCATTCTGCTGCCAAGCAATGTTGGAAAACGCAAGGCGCAGATCGCAGCGATTCGCCGCTCATTCGGCGATCTCGTGCTCAACGTCGACTCCGACACGGAAATCGACAGCGACGTGGTCAGCAAGCTCGTGCGCAAGATGCAGAATCCTGCCGTCGGCGCGGCCATGGGCCAATTGAAGGCCAGCAACCGAAACGACAGCTGGCTGACCCGATTGATCGACATGGAGTACTGGTTGGCTTGCAACGAGGAGCGTGCGGCACAGACGCGCTTTGGCGCCGTCATGTGCTGCTGCGGGCCGTGCGCCATGTACCGCCGCTCCGCGCTGCTGCTGCTGCTCGAGCAATACGAGACGCAGTTCTTCCGGGGAAAACCTAGCGACTTCGGTGAGGACCGTCATTTGACCATCCTCATGCTCAAGGCAGGGTTCCGAACCGAGTACGTTCCGGACGCCATCGCCGCCACGGTGGTCCCGGACACGCTCTTGCCGTATCTGCGCCAGCAGCTCCGTTGGGCACGCAGCACCTACCGCGACACCCTGCTCGGTTTGCACCTGCTGCCCGGCCTCGACCGGTACCTCACGCTGGACGTGGTTGGACAGAACCTAGGGCCGCTGCTGCTCGCAATCTCATCGATTGCCGCGCTCGCTCAGCTTGCGCTCACTGGCACCGTGCCCTGGTGGACCGGTCTGACCATCATTGCGATGACGATGATAAGATGCAGCGTGGCAGCCGTTCGTGCCGGTGAGCTTCGATTTCTCGGCTTCTCGCTGCACACCCCCATCAACATCTTCCTACTGCTCCCGATGAAAGCCTATGCGCTCTGTACCTTGAGCAACAGCGATTGGCTCTCTCGCAAAGTAGCGAAATCACCAGACGTTGATGAATCGAAGGGCTCGACCGAAGACGCGACAACTGGACCAAGCCTTAACCCCGGATCGGAAATGCCTGGCGCAATTCGCAGGGCAGGTCTTTCGCGCGCTCCATCGCAGCTGATCGCGCCGGATGGCATTGCGGCCGAGACTGAGTGAGCAGCTTTGTAGGAGATTAGGTCGTGAACGTGCATCAGACATATCAATCGTTGGAACGGGAGCTGTCTAATGAGGATCCGTGGCGGCTCGACGACAATCCGTTCGAACGTGAGCGTCACACCCAATTGCTGCGGCTGTCGCTGTCGAACAGCGCCGTCTCAAATGGCCTCGAAATCGGGTGCGCGGCCGGTGCGTTTACAGAGAAGCTTGCTCCTCACTGCAAACGGCTCACGGTCATCGATGTTATGCCGCGAGCGATCGGTCGAGCGGTCCAGCGGACCAAGAGGTGGTCGCATATCAGCTGGGCGGCGACTGACATTCTGCAGTTCTCGGCCGCAGAGCGGTTCGATCTGATCGTGGTCGCCGAAGTTCTCTATTATCTCGAAGACATGACACAAATGCGTACTGCAGTCGACAACATGGTCAAGATGCTTGCTCCGGGTGGTCATCTGGTCTTCGGATCTGCACGTGATGCGACCTGCAAGCGATGGGGGCATGTCGCTGGCGCCGAGACGGTCATCACGATTTTGACTGAAGCGCTCATTGAGGTCGAACGCGTGCAGTGCCAGGGGCAGTCGGCTGACGAAGACTGCCTTTTGGTCCGCTTTCGGAATCCGGAGCCATCTTCGATCCCACCCAACGGCCGAGGCTGAGAGGAGCCACTATGCGTATCTGCGGTATCAAGTTGACGCATGACGGGGCCGTCGCTCTGATTGAGGACGGGCAAGTGGTGTTCTGCGTCGAGCAGGAGAAGCTGAACAATAATCCGCGTTATCAAACCATCGACAACCTGGATTCCGTTGTTAGCGCCTTGGCGGAGCACGGGCTAGATCCGAGCGATGTCGATCAGTTCGTCATTGATGGCTGGGATGGAGAGTTCGAATCCCAGTTTGAAGTCCTTAGTGGGACGACGACCGTTAAGCTCAAAGGCGCGCCGTATGTCGAACGCCAAGGCGATAGCCCCCTCGCGTCCCGCGATCGCATCGGCCTTATGCTTGATGGGAAACTATATCCCTATCAAAGCTATCCGCATGTCACCGGGCACGTAGCATCCGCATACTGCACCAGCTCGTTTGCCAAATCCGCACAATCTGCTTTCTGCTTGGTGTGGGACGGCTGCATGTTTCCGCGCCTCTACTATGTCGAGCCGCACGGCATCCGGTTCATCGAGTGCCTGTTTCCGATGATAGGCCACGCCTATGCGACGGCAGGACATCACTTTGGACCTTACAGGCGGGCAGACCGGACCAGCTGGGATCTCGGCATCGCCGGCAAGCTGATGGCCTATATCGCTCTCGGAGCTCCCGACGAGGAGATTATTGCGACGTTTCAGGAGCTTTATCAGGCGCACTTTGCCACGGATGCTGATGGCACCTGCCATAAGCTTGCACAGATCAACAGCCCAAAATCGCCACTTGAAGCTCTGCACGACTTCTTCGATGCGTGCGCACTGCGGTTGAAGGCCAAGCAGGCCGAAGACGTCCTGGCGTCATTTCACGTCTTTCTAGAGCGTCTGCTGGTTCGCACAATTGCTGATGTTGTGCAGCGACATTCGGATCTTGCGGGGGTGCGTAACCTCTGCATAACCGGCGGCTGTGGCCTGAATATCAAGTGGAATAGTGCATTTCGTGCGACCGGTCTGTTCGACGACGTGTGGGTGCCGCCCTTTCCGAACGACAGCGGCTCAGCGATCGGTGCTGCTTGCTCTGCACTGGCGGCACAGCAAGGCTTTAGAGCTCTGGAATGGACGGTCTACAGTGGACCGGCCGTTCGTCCCAGCGAAGTCCCGCCCGGATGGGACGGCGCGCCCTGCACTATGGGCGAACTTGCGGCAATCCTCGCGAGTGACCAGCCCGTGATCTTCCTTGCCGGGCGTGCCGAGCTCGGACCACGTGCGTTGGGTGGCAGAAGCATTCTCGCGGCTGCGAGCTGGGAGGGAATGAAAGACCATCTCAACGACGTCAAGCTTCGAGAGCATTTCAGGCCGGTAGCGCCGATATGCCTGGAGGATCGTGCGGCAGAGATTTTTAGCCCTGGAGTACCCGATCCGTACATGCTGTTCGATCACCAGACGCGACCGGAATGGCGGGACAAAATTCCCGCCGTCGTGCATCTCGATGGATCTGCTCGCCTACAGACCGTTTCCAGAACATCTCAGCATAAAGTGGTCGAGCTTCTCATCGCGTACGAGAAGCTCACAGCCATTCCGCTGCTTTGCAATACCAGCGCCAATTTGCATGGACGCGGCTTTTTCCCGGATGCTGCCGCCGCCTGCCAGTGGGGACGCGTCGATCACGTGTGGTGTGACGGCCTGCTTTGGACGAAAAAGCACGCAACAAAGGACGCGGTGCGAACAACGTCCGTCGCGATCGCGTAAGCAAATGTCAACCCCGGCAATCGACCTTTTTGAGGTGAGCAAGTCCTACAAGGACCGGACCGTCGTGGACGCTCTTTCGTTTACGGTCTCGCCCGGAGAGTGCTTCGGTCTGCTGGGACCAAACGGCGCGGGTAAAAGCACGCTTGCGCGATTGATCCTGGGTGTTGCATCGCCCGACGCAGGTAAGATCCACGTGCTTGGCGAGCCGGTGCCGGCACGTGCGCCCTTGGCGCGTCGGGGCATCGGGGTTGTCCCACAGTTCGATAACCTCGATCTTCAGCTCACCGTGCGCGAAAACTTGCTCGTTTTCGGTCGCTACTTCGGCATGAGCGCGACAGAGGTCAAAACGGTGACTCCGTCACTGCTCGAATTCGCCCGCCTGGAGAACAAGGCGGACGCGCGCGTCGCGGAACTGTCCGGCGGCATGAAGCGGCGACTGACGCTGGCACGTGCCCTCATTAACGACCCGCAGCTCTTGGTGCTTGACGAGCCGACGACTGGCCTCGATCCGCACGGCCGGCATCTCATCTGGGAACGCTTGCGCTGGCTATTAGCGCGCGGCAAAACGATCCTTCTGACCACCCATTTCATGGAAGAGGCGGAGCGATTGTGCGATCGCCTGTGCGTGCTTGAGCACGGCCGCAAAATCGCGGAAGGGCAGCCTCATGTCCTGATCGAGCAGCAGATCGGCTGCCAGGTGATCGAGATCTACGGTGGTAATCCCCATGAGCTGCTGCCGCTGGTCAGAACCACAGTGCAGCACGCCGAGGTGAGCGGGGAGACACTGTTCTGCTATGTCACGGATCCCGAGCAGGTGCGTCGCCGACTTGCCAGCCGTACGGATCTCCGCCTTCTGCAGCGTCCTCCAAATCTGGAGGATGTCTTCTTGCGGCTAACCGGGCGAGAGATGAAGGACTGAACGATGTGGCAACGTTTTGCGCCCGCGCTTCCTGCTAATCCATGGAACTGGATTGCGGTATGGCGCCGCAACTTTCTGGTCTGGCGGAAAGTCGCTCTGGCATCGATTCTTGGGAATCTGGCCGAGCCGATGAGCTCTCTGTTCGGTCTTGGTTTTGGCCTTGGAATGATCGTAGGTGGCGTTGAGGGGACTTCATACATCTCGTTTCTGGCAGCTGGGATGGTCGCCACAAGCGCAATGGTCTCCTCAACCTTTGAAACCATCTATGGGGCTTACGCTCGCATGCAGACAGGTTGCACGTGGGAGGCGGTGCTCTGTACGCCTCTTACGCTCGGCGACATTGTTCTAGGTGAAGTGGCGTGGGCAGCGAGCAAGGCCTTGCTCGCCGGGACGGCGATCACGATTGTTGCCGTCGCGCTGGGGTATGCAGAGTGGTCGTCCATTCCCTATGCGTTACCAGCCATCGCCCTCACTGGCGTTGCTTTCGCGAGCCTCGCAATGGTCGTTTCAGCTCTTGCACCGAGCCACGACTATTTCATCTTCTACCAATCACTTATCCTCACCCCCATGATGTATCTGAGTGGCGCGATCTTCCCAATCAGCCAGTTACCGGGTTCATTTCAACGCATAGCGGCCTTGTTGCCCCTGACACATTCGGTCGATCTCATTCGTCCAGCAATGCTCGGTCGGCCGGTCGACAGCGTCGGTTTGCATGTGGGCGCACTTTGCATCTGCGCAGCGTTGCCCTTCATCGTCTCGGCCGCGCTGCTTCGGCAACGCCTGATGCGGTAAGAGGAATAAGACCTAAAGCGAAGCGTCGCGCGTGCGAGATCAGATACCGGACGTAACGAATGTTCGAGTCGCGGCCGACGCTTATATGAGCCTCGTTTCGTTGGCGATGACTGCGGCCCCGCGGCGACGTGCGGCCTACTCGCCAAGCGAGCGATACGAAATAGGTCAACAGACCTCTCAGAATGAACGGAGAACAACATGCTGTGTCTAGGATTGAGTGGCGGGCTTGACAGGGTCTATGAAAACCCCCTGCAACTACCGAACACGTTTCTGCACGACGGCGCCGCGGTGCTCGTCAAGGATGGTCGCGTGATCGCTGCCGTCGAAGAGGAGCGTCTCAACCGAATCAAACATTCAAACAAGCTTCCGAGTAGTGCGATAGAATACTGTCTAGCAGCCGCAGGCGTGGAGCTTCGCGACGTCGATCGTATTGCGTTCTACGCGACTGAAGCCTACTGCAATTCGATGCTCGAACGGTTGTTTATCTCACAGCCTGAGATCTCAATTCCGCTGGATGCGAATCTCCTGTTGCGGCACCTTCTCGCGGCAGAGTTCGGTACCCAAGTTGACCCTTCGCGGGTGTCATTCGTAGGCCATCATCAGGCCCATGCCGTAAGCGCTTTGGCAATGTCCGGCTTTGAAGAGAGTCTGGTTCTCGCGATCGACGGCTGTGGCGACTTCCTCTCGGGTCTGTTGGCGGTGGGGTCGGGCACCGAAATGACCGAGCTCATGACGTTTCCAGAGACCAACTCTCTCGGACTGTTCTATCTGGAAACGATCCGATACCTCGGCTACGGCCTGTTCGACGAATATAAGGTCATGGGATTGGCTCCTTATGGAGATCCCGCTCGCTATCGCGAGCTTTTCTCCCAATTTTATGAGCTCTCCCCCAACGGTGCCTACCGCGTTCACCTTGACCGTATCGGCCCGGCATTGCTGCGCAATATCGAGGTCCGGCGAAAGGGAATGCCGTTCACGCAACAGCACCGAGATGTGAGCGCTTCGTTGCAGGAGGCGCTGGAGCGGATCGTCTTTCACATTCTTCGGCATTATCGTGAGCAGACCGGAATGAAACGGTTGTGCCTGGCTGGCGGGGTGGCCCACAACTGCACGCTAAACGGAAAACTGCTGTACTCAGGCCTGTTCGAAGACATTTTTGTCCAGCCGGCCTCGCATGATGCCGGATGCGCATTGGGTGCGGCGCTGATGGTATCGAACGAGGCCGGGCAGGCTCCGCCCCGCGAGCGACTACAGGCGGTTTATTGGGGGCCCGATGTCGGCAGCGACGACAGCATTGAACAGGAACTGAAGGGATGGGCCGGACACCTCGAGATTGAACGGACCGCTGATGTCGCAGCCAGAGCAGCCGAGTGGATCGCTGATGGCGCCGTGATCGGGTGGGTACAGGGCCGGTCCGAGTTCGGACCTCGTGCGCTCGGCAACCGCAGCATTCTTGCGGACCCGAGGCCCGCGGCAAACAAGGACCGGATCAATGCGATGGTCAAGAAGCGCGAGAGTTATCGACCGTTTGCGCCATCGGTTCTCGAGGAGGATGCGGACGCGTTCTTTGAGTTGCCAGATGGTCGCGCAGAATATCCCTTCATGAATTTCGTCGTGCGCGTGCGCGAATCCATGCGTGCATTGCTGGGCGCGATCACGCATATCGATGGTACGGCTCGGCTGCAAACGGTGTCCCGCACGAGCAATGCCGACTATTGGGAACTTATCAATGCGTTCAAAGCTCGAACGGGTGTCCCGATTCTGCTTAATACGTCGTTCAACAATAATGCCGAACCGATCGTAGATTCCGTTGCCGATGCGATTACGGCGTTTTTGTCGACCGAGCTGGATGGCCTTGTGGTCGGGTCATTCCTCATCAAAAAGCGGGCAACAACGCTCGAAAATTGGACCGCGCTCGCTGTATCACTGCCGCCCCATGTATCTCTTTACCGGGTTCGCGCTCATGCGGGCCGAGACCGCCAGGAGACAATCTGCGAGATCCGCATGGGTCACTCCAGCCATGACAGCGTACGCGTCTCGCATGACCTATTCGACATGCTGATGCAAATCGAGAAGGAAGCTGTTCTGGCCGATCTTCTCGCCAGGGTCACCTCTGACAGGACCAGGCGCGAAGCTCTCCTGAACGAACTGCGCGGGCTGTGGGATCAGCGTCGTATTCGGCTGCATCCGTCACAGACTGGGCCGTCGTAAAAGGTGCGTAATGTGACACCTCTAGCATGACCTGCCAATCGCAGTGCCGTGCAGAATGAGTTTGCGGGTTGGGTGACTTGCGTCCAGGTGACCAGCGCCCGGCGTGGATCGGCATCGCAGATGAGTTGGTGCGCCACACTCGCGCAACGAGAAGGGTTTGATAACGTGACGAAGGAACGCTTTGTTGTTTCTCGGAGGCGCACCGGCTTTGGTGATTGCCTCTGGTCGTTGGCATCAGCCTGGTCGTATGCGCAGCGGACCGGGCGAACGCTCGTTATTGACTGGCGCGGTTCCTGTTATGTCGGCCAACCGTTCAGCAACGCCTTTCCGGTGTTCTTCGAGCCGGTTGAGGAGATCGCTGGCGTGCCGGTGATTTGCGATGACAGGCTCAACCAGCTCTCGTTTCCCGGCCCGTTCTTCCCGCCGTGGTGGAATAGGCCATCGATCGACTGTATCAATCGTCCGGACGAGCAGATCTTCCGAGAACGTGACGAACTGACTGAGCTGTTCCAAGCAGGAGACGATAACGAGGCCAACACCATTGTCTGTGACGCTTGCCTGATGTGGCGTTGTGGTGAGGAAGCCGAACGACTGATCTTCCGAAACATCAAACTCAGGTCTGAGATTCGAGCGCGGATCGAGGACTTGTATGAGCAACACTTTAGCGGCCATAGTATCATCGGCGTTCATGTTCGGCACGGCAATGGCGAAGATATCATGGGGCATGCTCCGTACTGGGCCGATTCGGAGCTCGCTCTTCGTCAGGTCTGCATGGCAATCCGTAAAGCCATGGCTTTGCCATATCCAAAGCCTGTTAAGATCTTCCTGTGCACGGATAGCGCACAGGTGCTCGATCACATATCGGGTCTGTTTCCCGATATCTTCGCCGTACCAAAACGGTTCCAGGCCGATCTGGCAGGGCCGTTGCATAGTGCGGAAATGGGAATTGAAGGTGGAGCTTCCGCGCTCATCGACATGTATCTTCTTGCGCGATGCGCCACCGTGATCCGCTTTCCCCCCACCAGCGCCTTTACGCGCTATGCCCGTCTGCTCGTGCCACGCATTATTGAATTCGATCTGAGCAATCCGGAGCAGTTGACCCTGGTCGATAATCCATACGAGCATTTCGCGGCTTCATGAGGTGCCGCGAATCTGAACCTGAGCAATCGTCGCCTAGATCGTCGGCCTGATACTGCTGGCTTCCACAGCATCGGGTTTCGCAACGTGTCGCAGAAGCGGTTGATGGCGAGTTCTGTCCGCAGGCGAGCGCGCTGACCCGCGCACTATCCGGGATGCAATGCGGCTGGTACGGCGAACGTCTGGCGAAGCGTCGGCCAATGCCGGCGAGCCTCGGGGCCTTGTCCCGCAGTGCGTCGGCCAGCCACGTGTAAGTCGACTGGCGCGGAAAAGATGATCGTCCTGTCATCACCGGGCCCTAACCGCCATCGCTGGCCAGGCGGTGAATCGGATGGCGATGGTGGTCCGGGCCGCTGAGGAAATCTGACGTAGCAGACGGTCACGTCAGAATGTCCCAGCAGCAAGGACGCGCGTCAGCGTAGACGTATCGCCGTTTCTGCGTTAATCCTTTCGCGGTCAGCTCGTCTTCTGGACGACGGCCTTGTTCATGCGCTGGTTGCGAAATACTTTCGACCGCAGCTGATCAACGGCACGAGCCCCAGCCCATAGATATCGAACCAGAGCCGCATCTGCGGCGGCGCGTCCAACCGAGGAATTTGAACGAACTGGCCATCGATCCTGATCTCCGCACAAGGCAGCTAAACTATCTCCGCCAGCTCGAATGAGCCACAGACCACGCCTGGAGTGCGACGCGGTCAACGCGCCCGGGCGCTTGACGCGGCGTTGCTGTTGTCGAAAAGCAAACAGGCCAGATGTTCAGAACCTGCCATTTGTCGCAAAAGTGCGCCCCTTATGACCTGCGTCGCTTTGGCCCGGATCCTGCACCAGGTGCACAGCCGATGGGAGCGGAAGGGAGCCGCGTGTGAATCTAGATCTACCAGATGACAAAGCGGTCGTACCTCAATCGTCGGAAACGGACCCTAGCGGTCCAATTCACGCCGATCGAGCGGGCCGCCCGCTGCGTGAGCGAAAGACGCTGGTATTGACCGGGGCATCGCGCGGTATCGGTCGCGCCACCGGAAAATTGTTTTCGAAAGCCGGTTGGCGCATCATTTCTTGCGCGCGCCAACCATTGGACGCGGCGCGTCGTCCATCAGACTCAGAGGGCGACAGCTTTATCGAAGTCGACCTGGGCGATCATCGGATGCTGCCGCGCGTGATTGCCGAGATCAAGGAGCGCCTAGCTGGCGCACCGTTGCACGGACTGGTAAACAATGCCGGAAACTCACCAAAAGCTGCAAACGGTACCAGGCTGACATCGCTGGCGACCTCAGTCGACACCTGGATGAGCGTGTTCCACCTCAATCTGGTGGCACCGATCCTACTCGCTCAAGGCCTGTTCGACGAATTAAAAAGGGCGTCAGGCTCGATCGTCAACGTGACCTCGATCGCCGGCTCGCGGGTGCATCCATTTGCAGGCTCGGCATATGCGACTTCGAAAGCTGCGCTCGCTTGTCTCACGCGCGAAATGGCGCACGATTACGCCGCACATGGCATTCGCGTCAATGCGATCGCGCCCGGCGAAATCAAGACGGACATTTTGTCGCCTGACACGGAAGCGCATCTTGTGCCAAAGATCCCACTCCGCCGAGTGGGTACACCCGAAGAGGTCGCCAAGGTCATTTTCTTCCTATGTTCCGATGCGGCAAGTTATGTCACCGGCGCCGAAGTGCCGATCAATGGCGGGCAACACTTATAGTACAATCCGCCCCTAAGGAGCCCCGGCTGTTCTGAGCTTCATCGCTGGAAGTCATGTTGGTTGGGGTGAATCCGCGCAGCGAGTTGGAAAGAAAAAAGCGGCAAACCTAGTCACTCTAAGTGCTGCCGACGTGCCATGAAGAGGGGTAATCTCTCGTCCCGCCCTGAGAACTAGATGTCAGATCGGCATGCAACACGAATCCAACAAGTCCGATGGGGAGGATAGAGAAAGGAACGGAGAAGTCGTCATGCTAGACAGCATTTCCCTGCGCGACAAGCCAAACTCAACCTCCGACGCGGACGCTTCCGCTTGTATTGTGCGGTCGCAAGAGAAATCGCTAAGCACGATTGTTGAAATAGCGCACACGCTCACTGGCCTATGTCGGCTCGAGGCTAAGCTGGCGACCGTCATCGAGCGCCTAGGATCGCTCGTGCGGATGCGGCGCGGCATCGTATGTCTGTTCGAGCATGACGGCGGGCCGGAGATCATCGTAGAGGACGGCAGGAGCGAAGACCGCGATGCGCGCTGCCGGGTGCGCTTGCCGCAAGGAGCAATCGATCAAATCGTCGCGTCGGGGCAGCCGCTCATCGTGGAGAATGTAGCGCTGCATTCGGCCTTCAGTTCTTTGGAGGTCGATATACTAAATGCCGGCGGTCAGACGCGTGTTGCGTTCATCGGCGTTCCCATAGACGTTGACGGCAAAGTTGTGGGTACGCTGAGCATCGACCGCATCGCGGACAATGGGACGCGTGCGCAGCTCGAGGACGACCTCGGCCTTCTGACGATGGTCGCCAGCCTGCTGGGCCAGACGACCAAGCTGCATTGCTCGTTTGTGCGCGATCGCGGGCGCCTTATGGACGAGGAGTTCCGGCTGCAGAAGCAACTCTCCGAGCTCAAGCCTCAAGGGCGGGACCGTAAGAAGGTCCAAGTCGAGGGAATTATCGGCGACAGCCCGGCGCTGCGCGCGCTACTTGACAAGATCGAGGTGATCTCAAAATCGAATAGCACGGTTTTGTTGCGTGGCGAATCGGGTACCGGCAAAGAGCTGGTCGCGAAGGCTATTCACGAGTGTTCAGCGCGCGCCAAACGCCCCTTTATCAAGCTGAATTGCGCAGCCCTCACAGAGACGGTGCTGGAATCCGAATTGTTCGGACACGAGAAGGGGGCGTTTACGGGCGCATTCAACGCGCGCAAGGGGCGCTTCGAGATCGCCGACAAGGGAACGTTGTTTCTGGATGAGATTGGAGAGATCTCGGGCTCGTTCCAGGCGAAGCTCCTGCGCGTGCTTCAGGAGCAGGAATTCGAGCGGGTGGGCGGCAATCAGACGATCAAAGTCGACGTCCGCGTGATTGCGGCCACGAACAAGAATCTTGAAGAGGCGGTGGCCAGGAACGAGTTTCGTGCCGATCTCTATTACCGCATCAGCGTGGTTCCTCTGCTATTGCCGCCGCTGCGCGAAAGACGCACTGATATTCCGCTTCTCGCCGCTCGTTTTTTGAAGAACTTCAACAATGAGAACGGCCGTGCCCTGGTATTCGATTCAAGTGCGATTGAGGTCCTCATGAATTGCGGATTTCCCGGCAACGTCCGTGAGCTCGAAAACTGCGTGCAGCGGACCGCGACGCTAGCGCTAGGATCGTCGATCGTAAGAGATGACTTTGCGTGCTGCCACGGGCAATGCCTGTCGGCCTTGCTATGGAAGTGTGGACCGGCGGAAATGGCGCGACAGCCGCGCCCGACAATCGCACCGCGCGCGAGGCTGAGCACGCCGGCAACGGAAGCCGCGACACCCGTTCAGCCGGTGAGCAGCGAGCTGACACCGCTAGGGCCGCCTGGGCGCCCCGTCGTGGGGGCCGCGAAAGTCACCGATCGCGAGCGCGTGATCGCAGCCATGGAAAGATCCGGGTGGGTACAGGCGAAGGCGGCGCGCCTGCTTGGACTGACCCCGCGCCAGATTGGCTATGCCTTGCGAAGACACGGCATCGAGATCAAACGCTTCTGAACAAAGCGTCGGGCTCGCTCCTCTCTCTCGCTCGGCCGACTGAGATAGGAAAGCGTGGAAAGGGCGGTCGCCAGCTCGGATGCATGACGAGGATACTAGCCTCATGCCTTCGGTTGGGATTCCCTCGCCGGCGAAGCGTAGGGCGTCTTCGCATCGGCCAGCCTCGTCATCTTCTGTTCGCGGCGTGCTCGTCCTGAAAATGGATTGGCGTCGAACCGGCGCGTGATCACTGCGGTTCCGTTGCTGCCCGTGACTCAGATCAGCTTGAGATGACGCCCGTGCGCAAACTGTCGCAGTTGCGACAACCAGCTCGACGTCAGGCGTCATTCATCGCATTGCGTTCTAGTTGCCGGAATGCCCGGGGTGGTATGACATTTGCTGCATCGGCAGTCGGCTCGGCATTTAGGAGAAGTACATGCACAGCATCGTCTGCATCAAACAGGTCCCCGACTCCGCGCAAATCCGCGTGCACCCTGTTACGAATACGATTATGCGCCAGGGTGTGCCTACAATCATCAACCCATATGATCTCTTTGCACTGGAAGCTGCGCTCGAGCTAAGAGATAAATTCGGCGGCGAAATCACCGTCCTGACAATGGGGCCACCGTCGGCCGAAGAATCTCTCCGAAAGGCACTAACATTTGGTGCCGATCGCGCTGTCTTGCTCACCGACCGTAGCTTCGCGGGCTCCGATACGCTGGCGACGAGTTACGCGTTGGCCTGCGCGATTCGCAACATCGAGAGAGAATATGGCCCACCGGACGTCATATTCACTGGCAAGCAGACGATCGACGGCGATACGGCGCAGGTGGGACCTGGCATTGCAAGGCGGCTCGGAGTCCAGCAGCTTACTTATGTTTCCACAATCAAAGCGTTAGACTTCAAGCTACGCACCATCGAGGCCGAACGACGCTGCGAAGGAGGCGTCCAGGTGTTGCGTTCGAAGCTGCCGTGTCTCGTCAGCATGTTAGAGGCAACAAATCAAATTCGTCGCGGCGCAATGACAGATGCTTTGCGTGCCGCCCGTACCGCAATCGTGAAATGGAGCGCCCAAAGCGCCGGCGTGGATGACATGACCAATTGCGGTCTGAGGGGTTCGCCGACCGTCGTCAAACGTGTTTTCGCGCCCTCCGCGCGAGCGGAGAAAGCGACGTGGGTGGAGGCGGCCGAGCAGCCGGCGCAAGCATTGATCGACGCTATGTTCAAGCGCAACCCTATGCTCGAAACGGAGCTCGCACAGCTCGCCTCATCTGCGCAAGCACGCGGTGCGTGAAGTCACGGCTGATCGAGCGCAGCGAGCAACAGCCTGGGTCTGGTTACGCATTGGCCCATCGCTCGTTGTACAGGCACGACCAAACTTCTCGACCACTCCCCGCCAGATGCGACAAGAAGGTGAGCCTTCAACCTGCGTATCCGAGCGCCGAGAGGTCGGTATCGGACCAGGACACAAGACGGCCCGCTACGCTAACGTTTGTCGCGTACCTGCGAGACGACCAGTCCGCTGGGGAATTCACGCAGCCCGACGATGTGCGCGTTCGAGTTTTGTGGCGGCCGCACAGAATATCAGAGCGTGGAGCTCGCGCGAGGGATCCCAGTCCTCGCGCGAAATCCGCCGTGTTTCACGCGACTGCAAGTGCGGGCAGCGCACCGTCCGACCACAGGACGGAACCGAGGTTGGCTGATAAGCTCAGCCTTTCCCGGTCAACATCACCGCCAGCTCGTCCCTATACTGCCCCAGATCACATAGGAAGAACGGTGATCGGCAGAACGGCCGCGCACCATCGTGAAAATCACCGCAGGGATAGTCGCGCACCAACTTCAGTTCAGCCTTGGGCCCCCAACGTCCCGCGGGCGCGCGTGCTAACGCGTGGTAAATTGCGCGCTTGCCGCCGGGTTAGGCCGCTCGGGTCGCAACGGCTTTCGCAACTCTCTTGGTGTTTCCTGGATAAATCGTGAGCGCGGCGATAATGCCGAGCAAAGCCGCAAACATCAACCAGAAACCGGGCGACGCCTTGTCATCTGTCCGGTCGATCAGCCAGGTCGATGCAAGCGGCGTAAACGTGCCAAACAGAGCCGCGGCGAGTGCGAACGCCAAAGAAAAGCAAGTTGTGCGAATGTGCTTCGGCACGATTTCGACCAGAGCGCCCAACATGGCGCCGCTATAGGTGCCAAAGTAGAACGAGAACATCATCTCAACGATCAGCATCTTGCCAAAGCTTGGGTCCGTTACAAGCCAAGACAACGCTGGATATGCAGTCACCAAGGCAACGCCGGCAATGGTCAGCAGGACCGGTTTCCGGCCGATTCTGTCGGAAATCGCGCCGCCAATTGGGTTCCAGATGAAGTTCGTCACCGCGACCAAAAGCGTCACCAAGAGCGTGTTCTGCGAGGACAACTGCAATACGTGCCTGCCGAACGTAGGCGTGTACACCGTCACGAAATAGAATGTCGTGGTCGTCAGCATCGCGATCATCATGCCGAGAATGACGATGCGCCAGTTCGCAACTGTGGAGGCAAAGACCTCGCGGGCCGTTGGGTGGTTCTTCATGACCAGAAACTCCGGAGTTTCCTCAAGCGTCCGGCGCAGGAAGAAGATAAGCGGTACGATCAAGCAGCCAAGGAAGAAGGGGATCCGCCAGCCCCAAGCGGCAACCATTTCGGCCGGAAGTGCTTCGCTCAAAAAATATCCGATAAGAGCCGCGACAAAGATCGCAACCTGCTGGCTCGAGGACTGGAAAGATGTGTAAAAGCCGCGGTTGCCCGGAGTGGCAATCTCGGAGAGGTAAACGGAAACACCACCAACCTCAACGCCGGCAGAAAAGCCCTGCAACAGCCGTCCGAACAGCACGATCGCAGGTGCGGCAATGCCGATCGTCGCATAGCCCGGACAAAAGGCGATGATGATGGTGCCAATGGCCATGATCGAAAGCGTGATGATCAGGCCTTGCCGACGGCCAATCTGATCAATATAGGCTCCAAGCACGATCGCACCAACAGGTCGCATCAAGGCACCCAACCAGAACACACCGAAGGTGTTAAGCAGTGAAGCGGTTTCGCTTCCTGATGGAAAGAACGCGTTTCCGATCGCACTGGCGTAGAACCCGAACAAGAAGAAGTCGAACTGCTCGAGGAAGTTGCCGCTCGTGGCACGTAATATGGCGCCAATGCGCGATTTGGCATTTGAGGCGTGCGCAATGGGCGCTGGTGACATGCGAGTTTCCTCTCGATTTTGAAATGGCCGCTTCCGGAGAAAATCTCACGGCAGCCGCGTGCAGTTTCATGGCCGCGAATCGGCCATCAGGGCACTATCGACCAAGCCGTAAGCGCCTGACGTTTCCGGCATATTTTCGGCAATTGCCGCCAAACTCTCACAATTTCGCTCGTTATTCCGCTCGTGCAGCAGGAGTGACTCTCAAGCTACTGAAGCCTCGGAGCGGTTTCGGTGACAGGCTTGTTGTCTGTGGCCTAGCCGAAGTTCTCATCGAGCGCACCGATATGCAGTAAAAGGGGGGAAGGACGAGATGGGACCAGGTCGCATCACCTTGCCTTATTCGACGGTTACCGATTTCGCGAGGTTTCGGGGTTGGTCGACGTCCGTGCCCATGAGGATGGCCGTGTGGTAGGCCAGGAGCTGCACCGGAATCGCATAGACTATCGAGGTAAATGTCGCACCCATCTCCGGCAGCACAATGGTCGCGAGCGAATCCATGGACACCTCTGCGGCTCCCCTGACGTCCGTTATCAAGATAATCTTGCCACCGCGTGCGGCGACCTCCTGCATGTTCGAGAGGGTCTTTTCGAACACCCGGTCGGAAGGAGCGATGACGATTACGGGAACACTCTCGTCGACCAAGGCGATCGGGCCGTGCTTGAGCTCTCCGGCCGCATAGCCCTCGGCGTGAATATAGGAAATCTCCTTAAGCTTGAGTGCCCCTTCCAGGGCCAGTGGAAACGACGTGCCGCGACCAAGATATAGCACGTCACGCGATTTGCTGATGTCGCGTGCGAGCTTCTCGATCTGTGGCTCGCTGGCAAGCGCCGCGCTAATTAGCCGAGGAAGTTCGATCAGCTCGCGTACAAGATCGATGCTGGCGCTCTCCGACAATTCACCGCGCGCCTCACCCGCAGCGACCGCAAGCGCCGCCAGGACGACCAGCTGGCATGTGAACGCCTTGGTCGAGGCAACGCCAATTTCGGGCCCCGCGAGTATCTGCAATACTGTCCCGCTTTCGCGCGCAATGGTCGAACTCAGTACGTTCACGATCGAGAGGGTATGCAGACCTTGCGATTTGGCATAGCGGAGCGCAGCCAGCGTATCGGCCGTCTCGCCGGACTGCGAGATGAAGATAGCAAGATCTCCCTTGCGCATCGGCGCCTCACGATAGCGAAATTCGGAGGCGACATCGAGCTCGACCGGAATACGAGCCAGCCGCTCGAACCAGTATTTGGCGATGTGGCCGGCGTAGCCGGCCGTACCGCAAGCCGTGACCGAGATATGTCCGATCTCATTGAAATCGAACGGAAGCTCCTGCGGCAGTACCACGCTCTCGGTGGCACTATCGACGTAATGGGCAAGCGTATGCCCGATCACCTCTGGCTGTTCGTGGATTTCCTTCGCCATGAAGTGCCGGTAGTTCGCTTTATCGACGAGAGCCGACGACGCGCCAGAGTTCACCACATCCCGGCGGACGACTGTGCCTTGTGCGTCGTAGACCACGCTGAAGTTGCGGTTGAGCACAGCCCAATCGCCATCCTCAAGGTAGGTGATCGAGTCGGTAAGGGGCGCGAGCGCGATAGCATCCGATCCGAGATACATTTCGCCTTCGCCATGCCCGATCGCGAGTGGTGAGCCCTTGCGCGCACCGATCATGAGGTCGTGTCGACCCTTGAACAGGATTGCAAGCGCAAACGCGCCCACTAGCCGTGGCAGCGACGCTTTTACTGCCTCCTGCGGCGAGCAGCCATTCTTCAGATAAGAGTCGATGAGATGTGCCACCACCTCCGTGTCTGTTTCAGAGGCGAAACAAGCGCCATGCTGTTTCAGCTCCGCGCGCAGCTCGCGGAAATTCTCGATTATGCCGTTATGGACGACCGCAACATTGTCCGTTGCATGCGGATGAGCATTGTGCTCGGTCGGCTTGCCGTGAGTAGCCCAGCGCGTGTGCCCGATCCCGACATGGCCTGAGGGTGGATGGCAGCGAACGCGCGTCTCAAGGTTCCGCAGCTTCCCCTCGGCGCGTCGAAGTTCGATATGATTTCCTTTGAGCGTTCCGATGCCTGCTGAGTCGTAGCCGCGATACTCCAGCCGTTTTAGTGAATCGATGAGTCGATCCGCGACCGGACCGCGCCCCAAGATGCCAACAATTCCGCACATGCTAATCAGTTTACCTCAAGTTCAACACAGAGCGGGCCGGAAGGCGCGCCTGACCAATTCACTCGCTAGTATCGGCCAAGCTAGCCGTGCCTGCCCTCCATCGGGCCTGCGTCACCAGCAGGCGCGCGAGCTCCAAGCAAAGCGTGGAGCCCTGTCGAATTCTCCGGGAGTATCCTAAAGCAACTTTCTGGACGGACAATGAGCCCCGTCAGCGGCTAGCAGCGCATGATTACTCCGTTTGTCCCGATGTAGCCGATAGCGACAAGAAGGTCTCGTAGGTCTGCCGCATTCCATCTGCAAGCCATGTTCTCGCGCGCCAGCCGAGTTTGTCGAGACGGCCGACATCGAGCAGCTTGCGCGGTGTGCCGTCGGGACGCGAGGTATCGAAACTGATTTCGCCCTGGTAGCCGACGATTTCGGCAACGACACGCGCGAATTCGGTGATAGTGATGTCCTCACCGGTGCCGATGTTGATCAGCTCGGCACTCGAATAGGTCTTCATCAGGTGCACGCAGGCATCCGCCATGTCGTCGACATAAAGGAACTCGCGCCGCGGCGTGCCGGTGCCCCAGACCACGACATTCTTCGCGCCAGAAACCTTGGCCTCGTGGAAGCGGCGGATCAGGGCGGCGACCACGTGGCTATACTCGGGATGATAATTGTCGCCAGGGCCGTAGAGATTGGTCGGCATCACGCTGATGAAGTCGGATCCATACTGCGCGCGATAGGCCTCGATCATCTTGATGCCGGCAATCTTGGCGATCGCATAGGGCTCGTTGGTGGGCTCCAGCGGACCGGACATCACCGAGTCCTCGCGCAAGGGCTGCGGAGCCAGCTTCGGATAGATGCAGGAGGAGCCGAGAAACATCAGCTTCTCGGCGCCACTCAGATGCGCGGCATGGATCACGTTCGCCGCAATCGCGATGTTGTCATAGATGAATTCGGCGCGCAGCGTGGCGTTGGCGACGATGCCGCCGACCTTGGCAGCGGCTAGGAAAATCACCTGTGGCCGCACGCGCGCAAACCAGTCGAACACGGCCGCTTGATTGCAGAGATCGACCTCGCGCCGGTCCACCGTCACGAGATTCACGTCCTCCCGTGCGAGCCGGCGCACAACCGCACTGCCGACCATGCCGCGATGACCCGCGACGTAGACGCTTTTGCCCTTCAGCTCAAACCGTGCGTTTGCCACCGGCCCCATCCCGTTTGGCGTCCGCCAGGTCGCTCGCCATCATCTCCGCGACGAGCTCTGCAAAGCTCCGCTTCGGCGTCCAGCCGAGCACCTCGCGCGCCTTGCTGGCGTCGCCGACGAGGAGATCGACCTCGGTGGGGCGGAAATAGGTCGGATCGATCTTCACCACCGTCTTGCCGCTCGTCTCGTCCACGCCGGTCTCCTCGACGCCTGCCCCGCGCCATGCAATGCGGCGGCCGAGCTGGGCGAACGATAGCTCGACCATCTCGCGCACCGAGTGCATCTCGCCGGTGGCGAGCACGAAATCGTCGGGATTGTCGGCCTGCAGGATCTTGTGCATGCCCTCGACATAGTCGCGCGCATGGCCCCAGTCGCGCTTGGCTTCGAGATTGCCGAGATAGAGCGTCTCCTCCAGCCCGACCTCGATACGGGCGACTGCGCGCGTGATCTTGCGGGTCACAAACGTCTCACCGCGGATCGGGCTCTCGTGATTGAACAGGATGCCGTTGCTCGCAAACATGCCATAGGCTTCGCGGTAGTTCACCGTGATCCAGTAGCCGTAGAGTTTTGCCACGCCGTAGGGCGAGCGCGGATAGAACGGCGTGGTCTCCTTCTGCGGGATCTCCTGGACGAGGCCGTAGAGCTCGGAGGTCGAAGCCTGGTAGAACCGCGTCTCCTTCTCCATGCCGAGGATGCGGATTGCTTCCAGCAGGCGGAGTACGCCGATGCCGTCGGCATTGGCCGTGTATTCCGGGCTCTCGAAGCTGACGGCGACGTGGCTCTGGGCGGCGAGATTGTAGATCTCGGTCGGCCGGATCTGCTGCACCAGGCGGATCAGATTGCTCGAGTCCGTCATGTCGCCGTAGTGCATCAGGAACGGCACGTTGCCGACATGAGGGTCCTGGTAGAGATGATCGACCCGCGCGGTGTTGAACGAGGACGAACGCCGCTTGATGCCGTGCACGACATAGCCGAGCGACAGCAGGTATTCGGCGAGATAGGCGCCGTCCTGGCCGGTCACGCCGGTGATCAGAGCGACCCGCCGTTTGCTCTCGTGGTTTAACAAGTCATCTCTCTGCGCAGGTTAATGTCGTTCCCCGATCGACGACGTCAATCGCGTCTGGCTCTTCCAATGCGGAAGCGTCACGCTCTCGATCTGCCGAAGTGTGGACCCTCTACAGGCATTGCGCCGATTGCTCAACTGTACTGAGGTAAACCTTCCACGGCGAAAGGGTTTTGAAGGACTATACGAAAGTTTGTAGTCCGGCAGATCTCGTCTGGCCTTCGTCAGGCGCTTCTCTATCGTTTAGGTGCGACCATTGCGGCGCAGCTAAGGGGTAAGCAGACCGTTTGGCCGTGAAGCTCCCACAGTCGCTCGGTGCTCAGCTCGCGCGTCAAGCCAGGGAGTTTCCCTCATTTCTTGTCCTTACCTGAGAGCTTACCAGTCTTGCTGTTCATCCAGTGCAACTGCGAGCAAACCGGGCCAACAAAGCCTAGAAATTCGCTCTCTGTCGCGCAGCCCTTATCATTATCGATCCATTTCTGAACAATCATGTTGGCAATCGGGCAAGCAAAAGTGAAGGCGCGCATATTGGCTCTGTGCTGTTTGAGTTCATAGCAAATGCATGAATGAGGCAGGTGCACCTGCTTTACCAAACCTCAAGGGAGATTATCGCGACTAGCCGTGTGCTCTGCCCCCCTACGACGAATACAGTTGCGGAAACAATCTGGCGGTTCATTGCGCGCGAGTGCGTCTCGGAGTGGACAATAATGGTGCGTGTAGCGCGCGGACGACGGCGGTACTATGGACAGGCGAAGACCGGATGTGCGTGAACAAGCCGGCTTGAGCGCAGCCGGTGTCATTGAAACGGTTAGCTGATCCCGAGCGCCCCTTCTGTTATCGATACGGCGGCAAGGTCCCGGTTCTTGAGCCCGCTTTCGGGGAAACCACCCGGAGTGACGGATCAATCGCGTTCTATCTCAATTATCGCACTTGATTTGCAGCCCCTCCGAGAAAGAGTTGGGATGAGCTGCGCGCGAAGGACGTCGAGCTGGGCCATTTAACCACGCGCCGCCTGCTCGAATGCGACAAAAGCAGCGTAAGCTTAGAGGCACACCCTCGAAGTGGATCGCCCGCTTATTGAGTTCGAACGCCGCGTTGCGCTCAATCAAGGCCGAAATCTTCGGTCGCTCGCGGGTCTAGACTTGCACATCATTTCCTTTCCGAGGCGCTCACATGAGCTCTCAACACTCGTTCGTCAGGTCTCATTGCCTAGAGCGGCGCTCGGCCTTGGGGCAATTGTCGGGCCTGCATGTGGAGCAGATCCAGCTCGCGGAGTACCGGCAGCTCTCTTGCTGCCGCAATAGGCGCTGCCGAAGGCCAGCAGCTGCGCGCGCTCCTCTTGGTCATCTAGTCTGCTTTCTTTCAAGGACGCCGCGTCCGTCCGACCATGGCATGACGTGCATTCGGGCATGGTGATAAGCGCACCATGATGACAGCTTTTGGCGCGGTCCCCTCACAACGGGTTCGCCGCACATATACGCCGTTCCAGGATCGCCATTCTTGAAGCCGACAATGGCCCGGCATTGGCCCTCACAGTGATCGACGAGCAAGACCCTGTTGGATTTATCGGGTCTTCTCACATTACCGCTCCGGGACAGCGCACAATCTCCCGGCGGCTCGTTGGGCACTCGGTGCCCGCAAAAGTCTTTCGAAGCCTCCAATGGTGGATTGGTCCTTCTTACATGTGAGCGATGGTGTCTTCATACGGCTCGGCCAGTTTCGTTGACAGAACAGAAATAGCGTCCTTCGCACTCAGCGCGATCCTCGAGCCGCTTTGGCAGAAGACCTCTCATCGCACGCGATCGCGCTCCGCTTTAGCCCACAGGAATTCTGAAGCGGCCGAAGATTGATGCTACCTAGCGGCGCACTCTACAATCTGACGCTACGTGCGGTTCAATCCCCCTGGGGCTAATCGCGTGAATATGTCAAACTCGTATTTGTTCGCCGGCAGCCAGCCGCGAAGCGAGGCAGGCGCTTTACCAGATCAGCTGGCTTTCGATATTCGTGGTCTGCGGAATCGCGCAGCTCAGGTCCGCTGAGTTGTGCGCGCATAGCGACGCCGAGCTGTGAGGCTGCTCATCGCTAGACGACGAGTGACCAGCGAGTCCCTGAAGTTCTTGGAACGTCCATGGGATAGGAGCTGCCTCGCCGCCGGAATCAATCGTCCATGGCGAGAAGGCTCTCTCTCGCGTGTGTGCGAATTGGCTTCGGCCTATCCAGCCGAGCTTCCGCTCTCACTGTTCCCGGGACTTTGTGGAGCCGCGGCGGCCGGGCGGAATAGGAACCAAGATTAAACGGGAGCGCGCTATTCTCGTGTGAGCCGAATTCTGGGCACCAACAGTGACTTCGCCGTTCTCGACAAGTTTGAGCTATCGACCTCGAAAGGCACGTCAGGTCATCGATCATTGAGGGTTCGATACCTGTGGGAAGATCTGCCTGGCCGTCATACGTTTGGAAAGGCCACCAAGCGGTGCTCAGCCCTGGTCCCGTTGAGTATCGCGGCTTGGGTCCAGATTGGCGTGTTTGCTACAATCGTGGTTGGTACCAGAGAGTTGCTATTGGGATCTGCAACTTCAGATCGGCCGAAGCGAAAGACGACGGTTCTGGAGGCAATCAGACGTCTCATGGAACGAGCAGCGTAGTTGGCCATCCTCTCTGATGGGCCGCCAAGGCCTTCGTAGGGGGCGCCGATCGGCGTTCCCGCCACTCATCTTGAGGCGCGAGCGATTGTTAGGCCGGCATTCTCTAGCGCATCCAAAATCCTATCAGCCGCCGCCCGCGGGTCGGGCTGCTCCTCTCCGCTCACGTTACAGGCCAACGTAGCAGCGATGATCTCGTGCGCCGTTTTGCGCTGGAGGCAATCGTACTCGGCATGCTCACCACAAGCATTGCAGGTGATCACTGGTCGGCCAGTCCAGGGATCGTGCATTGCGACCTCGCACCAGCTTTCTGTATGACATTTCGGGCAGAGCATAGATCGAGAGTTCCCTTGAGGTCAGAGCTCGCGCGCTACGTGGTCATCACTTGAACGACTACTTGGTAGCCGTTGCTGCAGAAGCATTGATACTCCGAAGGCCGTGTCGCCTGTCCGCGAAACGAAAACCACGATCGAGACCAGCCCGGAGGCCGCCCAGGCACCCGAAGGGGTTCCGGCGTGAGCGACCAGTTGACGCATCTCTGGCGACAATGCCTTCGATCGCGCCGCCTCGGTGCGCTTCTGGAACCGACGTCGGACGGATCACGGCGAGCATCGGCACATGAACGCTGAGAGACGATCGTCGAGCGCATCCGGCAAAGGGCTCTCAGTCGCGATCTTGACCGCGGCTTCACGAAGCGCCGGCTCATCCGGCCACTTGCTAAAGCCGTTCTCCAACTTTCATTCCACTCTGAGCAGCAAGGCGCTGATCTCCGGACGGCGACCTCCGCCGTGAGCAATATCTCAAATCGGGCAATCGCCACGCGGCGATGCTGTTCGATCTTAGAAACCAGTTCTGCCGGTTCCCGAGATCTTGCAGCGAGTCGCCGAGGCCGCCTCAACTGAGGCGTTTGGGGCCGCCGCGGGCGTTCTCAAATCTGAGCTCCAAATCACACATTCCCAATTTTGTCGCCCGGAAGCTGTTGTACGGCTAGGCGCGCTCGCCAGCGGCATGAAGACCTTACAATCTGACGCTACGTCCGATTCAAGCCCTTATGTTGAGAGTCGGCCATTTGGCACGGGGACCTGACGCGAATCCAATCTCCATTATCATTTTGCGTTGGCGCGATGTTTTCAAGTGGGCGTTCTCAACTGAGAAGACCGTAGTGAAGATTACTCGACTCGCTTGGGCCTATTGCGAGTGGCTTGGTCGCATCTCAGACATCGACAGAGCGGACGGTAGATGAAGGCGAATGAGGTGCGTTTGCGAAAGCGAGCCTACGGGATCTTACGTAGGTCATGTGTCGCATTTTCTTGATCTAAATATTGCATCGTCTTTTGCATGAAGCAGAAGAAGCCATTCTCCGACGCCAAACATTGGCGAGGGCGTGCGGAAGCGACGCGAGTAAAAGCGGAGTCGCTCGAGGACGACACATCCAGATGCAGGCTCCTCAAGGTCGCTGAGGAATATGATAAGTTGGCCCGCCTCGCGGAGGGGCAGCAGAGAAATGGGGTTGACGGGCAGTTCTGATCGCCGCCGGAGCGATCGTTGCATCGAAGGTCAATGCGTCGCGATCGCGGCGCGGAAGCCTCTCCGTGGGACGGCTCTCGGGTTGAACTGCGAAACGCCCTCATACGGTAACGCCGATGAGCGAGGCTGTTCAAAAGTGCGGTCCGCGCGTCCGAGCCTCTGGCCGTGAATCAATTGTGAGTAAGGTTGGTCGGCCACATAGATGACGCATTGACGGTGTCTCAGGCGACAAGCCGGCTAACCCTGGACATGAGAAGGAATGAGATGAAGCCCACCGTCAGATCGTCGCAAGAGCGAAATTGCAAGCCTCTCGCTCGACGAACTGTCGAAGCATCGGCCTCGCCTTGCATCATCTGCTGAAGCCGGCCACGTGTCTTTGGGTGACAAACTAGCGGATCCCCGGATCATGCCACGCGAATTGGCTTCCGCCGCCATTTTGGCTATGAAGCGTTTCAGTCGAATTGTGGCATCTTGCACCAACACTGTTAGCTCAACGCCATAACGTTACTTGCTAAGGCGAAGAGGCGAGCGGAAGCTCCTGCTGGCAGCTTGCGTAGCCAAACCGGGCGTAGATTGTCTGCGCGGATCGTGTGAGTCAGGCAAGTTCGCAGCAAGTCACGCATGACGTGAAAATACAAATGATAATTACGGTCGAAAGACCAACCACAACAGAAATCTTCGGTGGACGATTCCGGACAGAACCGATGTTCTTCATCCAGGTAAGTTGGTGCGGGTGATCAGGAGTATCTGGGACGGGCCATGCCGAGTAGCAGCCGCACGATGGAAGTGTCGGACGACACGTGTGGTGCCGGAGTCAACTCTGTCGGTCGAAACAAGGAGAACGCGTGAGGAAACAAATTGCGGAAAGACTCGAGGCGGGGCGCGTAAGCGATGGCCGATTCGCCACCGCACCGGGATCTGGTCCTTCCGGTCTCTTCTACGTGCAGGGGCCTTGTGGCTGTCAACTCAAGATCATCGGCTTCGTCCGTCCGGGATGGGAGCATGTCTCAGTGTCGACGCCACGGCGTTCTCCAAATTGGGACGAAATGTGCCTCGTCAAAGATCTGTTTTGGGATCAGGAGGAATGCGTGATGCAGCTGCATCCTCCTCGTTCGCAGTATGTGAACAATAGTCGCTATTGCTTGCATCTCTGGAGGCCGACACGTCAGGTTATTCCGATGCCTTCCGCAGCTTTCGTGGGCATCGTCGGGCTCGGGCCGTCTGAAGCGGCAATTCTGTTTGGGCAGGTGAGTGCCGGGTCATAACGGATCTCGCCGCGTCGGTGTAAAGTCGAGCGGCGGTAAAGTACTCTGCTGTTTCCCGCAGATCATCTTGGAGAGTCCAGGGGGATGTGCGCAGCGGGCGACGAGCACACGGTCGGTGACGAATTAAATTAGATCCGTCGCTCCGTTATACATGTGGCGCGGCCAAACCACATTTGTATCAGGAAACGATCCTATGGGGCGCAACCACGCATAGGCTGGTTGCCTTAGTGAGGCGTGTCGGGGAATGTTGTTGCGCGTGCCTCGATCTGCGAGGAGGTCCTGCATGAGAGGGCGGCTATTAGGCTGATGCGGGCGCCATCCCGGGTGCAACTCGGCGATTATTCTCGTTTAATCCCGGGCAAGAGTGTTGCTTTGCGGAGCTACGCACGACGGTATCGTCTGTATGATCGAGCGAAAGTCTCGGGGGATGCTGTGGAAGGCGAAGGCAATAGCGGCCACCAGAGCGCGCCGGTCCACCTGGCAACGTGCCGCGGTGGAAGGGTTTACGCGCTTCTATTTGCTGACCTTCTATTTCAGGCCCACACCGTTCATCGCGGCGATTTCCACCCAAATCACGTCGAAACCGCAAGCCTGCTTAGCATTAAGACCGGCGGTTGTCCTGAAGATTTCGCCTACTGTGCACAGAGCGTGCCTTACGACACTGGGCTGAAGGCAACTCGCTTGATGGATCGCGTTGATGTGGTCGCCGCCGCGCAGCGCGCCAAGGCCGCCGGCGCGACTCGCTTCTGGCTGGCTGCGGCCTGGCGCAGTCCAAAGGACCGCGACCTCGATCAGGTCTGCGACATGATTGCTGCCATTAAACGTGTTGATATGGAGAGTGCGCATCGCTCGGCATGCTCACGCCAAAGCAAGCCGAACGGCTCGCCGACGCCGGCCTCCTCCGGAGTTCTACCGCAGCATCATCACTACCCGGACCTTGCAGGATCGCAGCGACACTCTTTCACGCGTGCGTGGGTAGGGCACCAAAGTCTGCTGCGGGGGGATGTCCCGATCGGTGTTGAACTACGTCGGGCCGACGTTGCCGGGATGAATGTTACGCGGCCCTCGAGACGTGGGCAACGGGCTTGATCGTCATGCGATCGTGGTGAGCTTGAAGGGCTGCACGCAGAACCGACAATTGCTTATGCGCCTTCAATCGTCGAAAGCCCTTGTTGGCCTCGATCATGCCGGCCGCGACCCATCGCAAGGCCATACCGGCATCCCGCCAGCGTTTGACGTTGCGCGTGACGCGGCGAATGGTGCCCATCATGTTCTCGGCGATGTTGGTACAGGCGAGCGATCGACGAAGCTCCTTCGGCAGCTTCAACCGGACGACAGTCAGGATTTCGTCGAGGCCTTCGAGGATGCTGGCCGCGACGCCGGGCCATTGCTGGTCGAGGCGACGCGCGAGATTGTGGATCAATTTTTCAGCCTTGTCGGCGTCATCGAGCTCCCACGCCTGGCGCAGCACCCGACGGGTGGGCGCATGATGCTCTTTCGGCAGGCGTTCCATGATGTTGCGCGCCTTGTGGACCTGGCAGCGCTGGATCGCAGCGGCCGAACCGAAGGTGCGGCGGATCGCCTTCGACAACGCTTTCGCGCCGTCGGCGATGAACAGTCTTGGCATCGTCGGGTCGAGCCCGCGCGAGACCAGGTTGTCCAGCAGGGCCTGAACCGTTGCGGCATTCTCGGTCGCCCCTTCCACCAGCGCCAGCGGATGCTTGTTGCCTTCGCCGTCAACTCCGATCGCGGCGACCAGCACGAGATCGTCGCCGAGATGCAGCCCGTCGATTTGGACCACCAGAAGGTCGAGCGCGGACAGATCGGCAGCCATGAAGTCAGCCAGCCGCGCCGCCGACAGCGCTACGAACCTCCGCGAGGCCGCCGACTTCGAAACCCCCGATCCGGGCGGTGCCGGCACGTCACCTTCGGGCAGCCGGACGGCGCGGCCGAACCGGCGCGTCGACACATTGATCAGCATCAGGTTCATCGCCCAGCGACCGAGCCAATCCTCCTGCGCCGCCGTTTCCCAGCTCGGGATCGTGACCTCGCCGCCATCCACGCCCCGGACCCGCGGGCGCTCGACCTCGATCTTGCCGCCGTGGAAGCCGATCCGTCCCCGCGTTCGGCCCCAACGGTGCGCCCGCCGCGCCGCGTCGCGATCGTGGCGCGGCCCCGCAGGCCGCCGTGACATCCGCCTCCATCATCGTGCCGAGCGCCTCGATCCCTGCCGCAAGGCAGAACCGATCGAAGCTCGCCCGCACTTCTGCAAACGCTTCGTCCACAGCCCCGGTCGCCGGCGAACCAGCCGGTGTGATATCTCTCGTCATGGCGTTGCTCTCCTTTGTGGAATCAGCACCCCGAGCCTACCGGCTCAAGGTGGGCAACGCCGACCTCTTCAGAAATTCAACAGAACCCGGGACATCCCCTGCTGCGGCGGCATTATTGGTATGGGTGAGCACGTCGAGGACCGTTTCGGCATGCTGTACTGCTGGCCAATCTTCGCAACCATCCGGATTAGTCGATGACGTCGCAACACTCTGCCGCACTCAAACAAAAAAAGTACAGCTAGTTCATTGCAGGTTTGGCTTGCGGGAGACCCGCGCGTGGTGGCATTCCAAGGACCAGCTGAGACAGATATGGAACGCCGCGAACGATGGAGCGGACCGTTAGCGCGATCGCAACGATGGCGGCCCCGAGCACACCCGCGATGATCAACCGCGTCGTGAGATCCCAAAAGCCTCCGAACTGTATGAAATCCATGAGACGGAACACGGTACCCTGGACGAGATAGAGCAGCAGCGTGGTCTGACCCAGCTCCACAGCGATAAACCGGGCAATTCGATTTGAATGGCCGAAGCTCCAGCATTGCAGCAGGAGTTCGATAGCGATTGCCGAGGCAGCCGCAGCGCCAACAAACATCAGAAGCACGTCTTTGGCCGACCGAAAATCGTGAATGACCCCAAGATTATTGTACACATAATTGTCCTTGCCCCAAGCTAGAAAGGATACGCAAGTCACTATCGAAAGAAAGAAAATCAGGAGCAGCTTGTGATTTCGCGATGTGCTCGTCCATCGTTCTCTCGAATCGGCAAGCAAGAATCCCAAGCAGAAGAACGGGTAAGTGAATCTGATCAGGGGGGATATGGAGAACGTCAGAGGCGCGAGTGCGACCAGTATGGCTGAGCCAGATACGGCCCAAGATCGGTGGCTGAGCTTGGTAAAAATCTTGAGGAGAAGGTAGGAAAAAAACGTGGCCCAGATGAACCAGTATGTGCCGGCGAGATCGTCTACAAGTTCCCAAAGTCCGCTCGTTAGGCTGGTCGCGCGCCACAATGCCGCTAACTTAGCTGTCTCCATTAACGCCCACCAAAACAGCATCGGCAGCAAAAGCTGCTTCGCACGGTCGCTGGCGGCTCCAATGAAGGACTTTTGCACGAGCGATCGAAAAGAAAGATATCCGCTTATCGCCATGAAGAGTGGCATGTGAAACATATAGATCGATTTGTAGTAGGGCGAATACCAAAACCCGTCGTCTCGATAGATGACGTACTGGATCAGGTGCCCAACGATCACCAAAACAATGAGCGCACCTTTCGCGAAATCTAAGCTTAGATCTCGATCGTTTGCCTTTGTCGCGCGCGAGCTCGGGGCGATCGTTCCAGTTACGGGTAGCAATGTATCAAACATCTAAATATCTGTTGTTGACGAGCCGGCGGCCCATTGTTCGCTTCTTCTGCCTCATTTTCGATCCAAGCGAAAGGTGATGGCGGGAGTTTTTGGGAGGGAATAAGCCCAGCGTGTTAGGCTTTGAAGAATTAGCTGTGGGCCGAGCGTGTCTGTCGCCTCAGGGAACTTTGCGGCAGAGAAAAGATATCGGATTTGGAAATGCTGGTGTAGCAGAACGGGCGCGGCATACTACTTGCAGACGCGGTTCTGGGAGGAAGACTGTCGCGCTCAGCCTCCCACTCAGCCCGACGCATCTCAGACCCGGCTTCTTCTGTTGGTCCAGAACAATCGACGTTTGGTCCGTCACCTTCTTGACGCCGAGGTGCTTACGCGAATGGGGGCTTCTAAAAACTGAACTCGGGCACGCCAAGATGGGGCGCTATGCGCGCATGCGGATAGCGGTGCTCAGCAGTTCTAGAGCAAAAGCCGAGAACGAACGCTTCGTGATTGAGATGCTCGTTCGGTTTCGCGTAACTCACGCCGTGAACCGCCGGTCCCGAGACGACTTTCCTCGCAAGCTCCGCCGGAGTGATTCCTGCTGCACCTTGTAAACGGCTCGGCCCGGATTGCTGCTGCACAACTGCGGTCCTCACAAAGTCCGCTCCCGTGTGATGGGCACAGGCTCATCAGGACCAGGCGTGCAACCGCCTGCGCGAGTGGAGTGCCATCTCTTGCTGAAGCTCGTTGATTGGTGTGCATCCGGCGAAGGCCCTACTTAGATCGTACTTGGTCGGATGACCAATTGCGTTCAAGTGAGCGATGTTCAGAGAGCGCAAGTTTCCGCGCCAACGAGGTCGCCTTCGGCGGACCTCATTCTGGAACTGAGATAAGCAGCTCGATCAGAGTCGCTCCCGACCCCAGGATTGCTCAGTCGCGCGCGATCGAAGAATTGGCGCATACCACCCGGTTAGCTTTGGAAGCGGGAAGGATGTAGGCCGAAAAATGTCATCGTGACCAGAGGCGCGGACGCGCTCCCGGCGACAACGCAGCCCGCCAGCCGGAAGCGTGTACTGCATGCTCACGCTCACGGTCGCGGCGAGTAGAAAGGACACCGCCGCCGCGGATCTGGTCCGGCACGCGGGCTCATCGCGCGTCCAAGCCGAGCGCTTTGGGGGACCGGGCCGTTGTGTCGGCGGCGCGAATGCGTTCGGTAGCAAAGGCATGGCTTGAGATCGCATCGGCCAGCCGCAACGGATGCGTAAGTTTCGGGTGCTTCGGGTTGCTGGGGTCGGACACAGGTTGGCGAATCTGTCGGTGCAAACGTTCGACCGCTTCGGAAACCGTCCTGCCGCTGCGAGGGTGGTGTGCACCGTCAGAAAGGGAAGGGGGCATCGCCTCGTCGGATTGCGCGATCATACCAGGGGCTTCTTGTCAGGAGACCGATGTTGCAAGTGCTTCAACCGGGTTTCGAAAGCGGAATAACAGCGATATGAATGCGGCAAGATGGAAAGGCGTTGGTTGCCACTGGCACGCTGTAAGCGCTGGTAATCGCCCATTGATCGACATCGAAAGCGCCGTGCAGGTTGCGGCTTGGTCCGGATTGCTTCCCCATCTTTCAGGCGTCCGTTCCGTCACGATGCTCGTGCAGCGCTTTATCGAGGCAGGCTATCAACTCCAGACCGGCAAAGGGTTTGGGAAAAAAGCCAGTCACGCCGGCTTTCAACGCGCGGGCTCGCGTGCGATCGTCCGCGAAGGCAGTAATCAAGATGAATGGCGCAGCGTGGCCCTGGGCCCGCATCCGTTCCAAAAGTTCAAAGCCGCTCATCATGGGCATCTGCACGTCGGTAATGACACAGGACGTATCGTTCAATTGAGACGACCGCAAGAAATCCTCAGCCGATGCAAACGTATGAACGATGTGGCCCTGCGATTTTAAAAGATTGTTCAGTGCGGCACGAATTGAAGGATCGTCGTCGACGACGGAGATAGTTGAATACTTAGACAAGACCACCCGTCCTCGTTCGGCGAAGGCACTGGCCGAAGCATAGCGGCCAGCTGAAGGGTGCGCGTGTACGACGAAATTGTAAAATCATACTTAGGTTTGTACCTTGAGACGGTCGGTCCCAATTCCCAGCCTCTCAGCCATCCTAATCAAATCGGCTAGCGATCGAGCGCCCATCTTCCTCATCACGTGCCCGCGGTAGATTTTGACCGTGATCTCGGCGAGCCCGAGTTCCGCGGCGACCTGTTTGTTCAATAGACCGGTGGCGACAAGTCTCAACACATCCTGCTCCCGTGGACTTAGGGCCTCAAACAAGGACTGCAGCCTCTTGATTACCTTGTCTACACCTCGTCTTTTGCGATCCTTTTCGATAGCAGCGATGACGCCATCGAGCAGTTCCTGATCGCGAAACGGCTTGCTGAGAAAATCGATTGCTCCACCCTTCATCGCTTTGACGGTCATCGGAATATCGCCATGAGCGGTGATGAAAATGATGGGGATATGAACCTTCAATTTGGCTAACTCATTCTGGAGCTCAAGTCCGCTCAATCCCGGCAGTCTGATGTCAAGCACAAGGCAGCTAGGAACATCAGGAAGTTCGCTGTGGAGCAGTTCCTGGGCGGATCCGTAAGCAACGACATCTAGACCGATGGAACGAAATAGGTTGACCAACGATTCGCGCATCGAGAGGTCGTCGTCGACGACGAACACGCTCGGTCTCACCTCCGGCCCTTCGACAATTGCGGCTTGCGTCCGCGGTTCAGTGCGCTTGGTCACGATAAGAGCCTCACTTTTGCAATTATAGTAGAAATACCGTGCTAGGACGACCGCTGGTTGATCACCCTGGCCTGCCTAGGAACTTTCGCGCATTGCAAATCTGTGAGACTTTCCCAGGGATGTGACCGGGGCAGCCGTTCGCAGCGCGTAATGCATTACCAAGAAAGTCTAACAAAAAGCGCCCGAGTGGTCGAGAACTGGCTTTCGGGTCTCTCCGCCGTTCCGTGGGAACAGGCCCGCGGCATCGATAATCAATCAGCAGCCGTTTGAGAAGCACCGAATCCAGAAAGTGAGGCGTTCGCTCTTGCATGGGGGCGCGTCCCCGCGGGCCACTCGCGAGTGGAGGCTGCATGAGGCGGCGGATCCTCACTATGCGGCTGGATTAGAATGCCCGCCGTCGTGGTAGTTGGATGCGCGGCCGTGAGCTGAGCGAATTCGCGCGATGTTGCCTATGCATGCGCCGAGCTCGCCGGCATACGGCGTAGACTATCGCGCTTGTACTAAGGAAAAAGGAAATTAGAACGAGTAGCAGCGGCATCAGCACATGAACTCTTTTGCTTCGTCAGAGCGCCTGTGAGTTGCGTCTTTAGCGAGCTTGGGAAGGCATCTTGCATCGGCTTCGTACAACCTCACGCAAGGTGCGATTCAAGTCCTTTCGGTCGTGCTTGTAGGAAATATAGTCATCTCGATTTGCAGAGGTGCCTATGTTCCTTCGTCCCCCTGTTTCCTTCTAAGCGCCTGTCCCAAGATGGGTGGTGAATCTAACTAGAGAGGCCCATTCGCTGCCCGGCTGTCTACCGCTTCGGCAAAGCCAGTGCAATTGCCCTCCTACCTCAGCTCAACAAAGGCTCGTCCAGCAAAGGTATCGTTCTGTTACCGGTTTGGCGGCATCATAGGTTCGTGGCGAGCAGGCTGTTCGAAGCTTATCTAGTCAACCCGGCAAGATAGCACAGAATGCGAGCCGAGCGGTCAGCCGAAGTACTCGCCCCACTAGCTCATTGATCTTCCCACGCAGCTCATCAAAGCGGCCCGGCGCACTCCTTCGAGAAGAAGTGCGCAGGGTTCGCCCCCACATCGCCAGTACATCCGTGGCGATGCTGCCTCCAATGAAGCAATCCACATGGCAAAACTGAGGCTCGCTCCGCAGCCAAACTCAATAGTGGCCGGCTGCTACTCCACACCGAGGGCGACGAGCTTGAATTGTACGTAGCGTCACGTTGTGCGATGTCGAGTTGGCAAAGTCCGACAAGGTGCAGTGCGGAATTGGCAGGGAATGCGATAAATATTGTTACGTTGGGCGTGGCGAGGAGAAGGCGTTCCGCTGTTCTTCATCTTCGTTGCAATTCTCTTGACCGTTGTGGGATAGCTTCCGCCGCGCTTGAACGCCGGTTTAAGTATGGGAACTCTCCCTGCTCTCTCGGCTTCGACATGGCCGGCAATCCCCTCCTGCGAACGGCGGCGCCCGGCATTCCGATGAGTGAGGGCCTGTACGGGCTCTGTATCAGCATAAGGAGTGCCTTGTCGCGGGTCAGTTGCTTTCGAAAAATGGAAGCAGGAATCCTCAGAACAGCTATCGGCACGGTTTGGCTCAAACTGGCTCGCATATCTGCCGCTTGATGCTGCGGTTCAGATTCGATGACTGCATTGCACCTAACGAAATGGGCTTAGAATGATTGTCGATCTCGCAAATTGCACCGCGCCTGTCGGCGGCATTTCTCTTGCCTGGACTCGCGCGTTGCCTCGATCATGGGCAAACCGATCGGCTTTCACATGTCATGGCCTGATCGAGAGCGGCTATCCGGAGCCCTGCGGCATGTCGGTCAGCGGCTCGCTGGTGGCAGGTAACGGCCACGAGCCGGTCTATATTTCCGAGCGCACACGCTGCGTGATCGGGAGCCGCCGCCCATGCTGGGGGCCCCAGCCTGGGGGCAGGATTGCGGTCGATCGACATGATCGGGCTCTGTGCGTCCGTCGTATTTTGCCTGCTACGAATTCTTTGGCGGCCTTGATCCGGACCTGTGGCGTTCTTTGTGAAGCCCCTTCACAATTGCGTTCCTTATGTGTCAGATTTTGACTCGCGTCTTCCTAGTCTGGGTGGCCAAATGCCGCGGGACCCTCTCAGTCGGACTTTGTTCGGCTCAAATCTCGACAGCGACTTCCAGCCCCTGTGGGAGGATGGTGATCGCGCGTTCTGCCGTGCGTGGCGCCAGCTCATCCATGGCAGCAGAACTGTCGTGCTTGTCGTGCGGCCGATCACGGAACACCCAGCGACGCTCGACCGCCTCGTCCACGAGTGTGAGCTGAGGGAGGAGCTAGACGAGGCATGGGCGGTGCGCCCATTGGAACTGGTCCGGGAATCTGGTCGTACCATGCTGGTCCTGGAGGATCCATGCGGCGAGCCGCTTCTAAACTTAGTTGGAGCCCGCATGGAGCCCCAGCGCTTCCTGCGCCTCGCCGTTGGAATCGCGACGGCCGTGGGCAAGCTTCACCGGCACGGCTTGATCCACAAGGACCTGAAACCCGCTCACATTCTGGTCAATTGCCCGGACGAACAGGTGCGGCTCACTGGGTTTGGTCTGGCTTCCCGTCTTTCGCGCGAGCGGGTGCCGCCTGAGCCTGCCGAGTTCATCGCCGGCTCGCTGCCCTACATGGCGCCCGAACAGACCGGACGAATGAATCGCTCAGTCGACTCTCGCAGTGATCTCTATTCACTTGGCGTGATATTCTACCAGATGCTGACCGGCGCGCTGCCGTTCACGGGCTCAGACCCGTTGGAGTGGATTCATTGTCATATTGCAAGAAAAGCAACACCGCCCCTCGAGAAATCGCAAAATGTCCCGGAGCCAATCTCTCAAATTGTGATGAAACTCCTCGCGAAAACCGCCGAGGAACGCTACCAGACTGCCGCTGGCCTTGAACACGATCTGCAACACTGTCTGGCAGCATGGGCCAACCATGGTCGCATCGAGCCTTTTGAACTTGGCGCAGACGACACACCTGATCGGTTGATCGTCCCCGAGAAGCTCTATGGGAGAGCCCGCGAGATCGAGACCTTGCTTGGCTCTTTCGATCGAGCGGTGAAGAGCGGCGCGCCGAGGTTGGTGCTGGTTGCCGGTTATTCCGGCATCGGTAAGACTTCGCTCGTTCAGGAGCTACACAAAGTACTCGTGCCCTATCGCGGGCTCTTGGCATCAGGCAAATTCGACCAAGTGAAGCGCGATGTGCCCTATGCGACACTAGTGCAGACCTTTCAGAGCCTTGTGCGTCCTCTTCTCAGCAAAAGTGAGGGCGAACTCGCGACCTGGCGGCAAGCGTTCCGGGAGGCGCTCGCTGGGAATGGACGGCTGATCGTCGAATTGATCCCCGATCTGAGCCTGGTTATCGGCGAGCAGCCCGCGGTTGCTGAGCTTCCAGCCCGTCAAGCACAAATCCGTTTCCAGCTCGTGTTTCGTCGCTTTATTGGCGTGTTCGCCCGGCGAACCCATCCATTGGTGCTCTTCCTCGATGATTTGCAGTGGTATGACGCCGCAACACTCGACCTGATCGAGGATCTGCTGACCCAGCCGGATCTGCACCTGCTGCTTATTGGAGCTTACCGCAGCAACGAAGTTGATGCAGATCATCCGCTCAAACGCAAGCTCGAGTCCATCGGGAGAGCCGGCCTAAATCTACAGGAGATCACGCTATCGCCGCTCAGCGCAGAGGACGTCGGGCAGTTGGTCGCGGATACCCTTCGCTGCGGACCAAAGCGCGCTGCCCCGCTTGCGAAGTTGGTGCATCAGAAAACGATGGGCAATCCGTTCTTCGCCGTTCAATTCTTGTCCGAACTAGCCGGAGAGCAGCTGTTGACGTTCGATCACGTGTCGGCGCGCTGGCGTTGGGATCTGCAGCGAATTCACGCAAAAGCGTACACCGAGAACGTCGTCGATCTGATGCTCGGCAAGCTCATCCGGCTGCCAAAGGAAACGCAGGAAGCGCTGCAACAGCTGGCCTGTTTCGGCAACATCGCCGGGACGGCGGAGCTTGCGATTGTGCTCGAAATTTCAGAGGAACAGGTGCACGCGACCCTGTGGCCGGCAATCCGGCTGGAACTGATCGTGCGGCATGGGACAGCCTACCGCTTTGTCCACGATCGCGTTCAAGAGGCGGCCTACTTGCTGATGCCGGAATCCTCGCGCGCTCCTTCCCATCTGCGGATCGGTCGGATGCTCGCGGCACACATCCCTGCGCACAAACGCGAAGAGGCCATCTTCGACATTGTCAGTCAGCTCAATCGAGGCGTCGCGCTCATCGCTTCCGGTCAGGAGCGAGAGCAGCTCGCCGAGTTGAACTTCATGGCAGGGCAGCGTGCCAGGGCGTCGGCGGCCTACGCCTCGGCGCTCACATATTTCACCGTCGGTGCTGCGCTGCTCGCGCCCAATTCTTGGCAAAGGCGCCGCGAGCTCGCGTTCGCACTCGAGACCAGCCGGGCCGAATGCGAACTCTTGGTAGGCCAGCTGGAGATTGCAGAGCGTCTCTTGTCCGCACTGTCGAAGCGAGCTTTGAACGGGCCACAACGAGCAACGGTCGCATGTTTGCGGGTCGATCTTTACTTGACGCTAGGTCAGCACGGCCGGGCAGTGCTCATAGGTCTCGAATATCTTCGCGACGTCGGGATCGAGTGGTCGCAGCGTCCGACAGACCAGGAAATGCTGGCCGAATATCAGCGGATGTGGTCACAGCTGCCCGACGCAATCGAGGATCTTGCTGGTTTGCCTCGAATGACAGACCAGGCCACGCTTGCCACGCTCGCCGTGTTGACGCGGATTCTTCCGGCTGCAGGTTTCACGGACGCCAATTTATCCGCTTTAGTGATCTGCCGAGCGGTCAGCATCAGCCTCGAATACGGCAACACTGATGCTTCCTGCGCCCATTACGCATGGTTAGGCCGAATCTCGGCCGGACGCTTCGGTGACTACCAAGCGGCCGATAAATTTGGTCGTCTTGCTTGCGACCTGGTTGATCGCGGTGAGTTCTCTCGTTTTCGGGCTCACGTCTATTTGGCCGTCGGAGGCACCGTGATCCCGTGGACGAAGCCGCTTAGAGACGGCCGAGTTTTGATCCGGCGAGCCCTCGAAGCCGCGGTCAGTAGCGGTGATGTCATTTATGAGGCGTACAGTTCCGTCCATCTAACCGGAAGTATGATGATGGCCGGAGATCACCTGAAAGAGGTACAGAACGAGTTAGAGAAAAGCGCTGCTACGATCCGGAACAGAAAGGTACAATTTGCTGCTGAGGCGGTAGCCGCTCAGCTCGCAATCGTCAGAACCATGCGCGGCCTCACGCGCTCGCTCGGTTGCTTCGACGACCAACAATTTGACGAGCTAGACGTTGAACGATCGTTGGCAGGAAGTCCGGAGTCACCTAGCGAAACCGTTTACTGGATCCGCAAACTTCAGGCGCGCTTCCTATCCGGCGATTATGCTGCGGCTGTTGAGGCTCGCTCGAAGGCCGAGCCCAAACTATGGACCATACCAACAGAGCCCTTGACCGCGGAGTTTCACTTTTATGGTGCGCTGTCTCACTCGTGTTATTGCGACAGGCTGGGCGAAGGCGAACAACAGCCGCACCGAGATATCATTGATGCCCATTACAGGCAACTGCAGACATGGGCGACGAATTGCCCCGACAACTTCGAGAATCGGGCTGCCTTGGTCGGCGCTGAAATTGCGAGGTTAGAATGCCGGGATGCAGACGCAATGCGACTGTACGAACACTCAATCCAAACCGCAGGACGTAACGGTTTCCCCCACCACGAGGGGATCGCTTGTGAACTTGCAGCGCGCTTTTATGCTGCACGCGGTTTTGGCAGGATCTCCCGGGTTTACCTGCAGGACGCGCGGCGCGGCTACCTTCGTTGGGGAGCGGATGGTAAGGTGCGTCAACTCGAGGAGCTGCATCCGCATCTCATGCATCAGGAGGCCCCTCTCGCCGTGAATGGCATGACGATCGGAGCTCCGGTTGAGCATCTTGATCTGGCGACGGTGATCAAAGTGTCGCAGGCGATCTCCGGCGAGATTGTGCTTCAGAAGCTAATTGACAAGCTTATGCGGACTACCATTGAGCAGGCCGGCGCCGAAAGAGGTTTGTTGATTCTGCTGCATGGCGGCGAGCCACGGATCGAAGCGGAAGGCAAAACGGTAGCAGATGCCCTCGTTGTAAAGGTGGATGAACAGCCCGTAACTCCGATGGCTCTTCCCGAATCCGTGCTGCATTTCGTGCTACGTGTCCGCGAAAACGTGGTTCTCGAAGATGCTGTCGCCCAGCCTTCATTTGCCGAAGATCCTTATATCCGCGAGCGCAAAGCACGTTCTATTCTTTGCCTGCCACTGATCACGCAGGGCAAGCTGATCGGCGTACTTTATCTGGAGAATAATCTCGCCCCGCGCATATTCTCGGCTGCCCGAACGTCATTGCAGAAAATGCTTGCCTCTCAAGGTGCAACAGCCCTGGAAAACAGCCGGTTGTACAGCGAAGTTCACCAACGGGAGGCGAAAATCCGGCGCTTGCTGGACGCTAACATCATCGGAATCTTTATCATTCACGAAGGGGGCGAGATCATCGAGGCAAATCAAGCGTTCCTCACGATGGTTGGATACGACCAAGAAGATCTCCTCGCAGGCCGAGTCAACGGTCTCGACCTGACGCCTCCAGAATGGCACGAGCGCACATTGGGTGCTCGGACAGAAGCAAAAAGAACCGGAGCTGTTCAGCAGTTCGAGAAAGAGTACGTCCGCAAAGATGGCAGTCGCGTGCCAGTGCTAATTGGCCTCGCCACGTTCGATGCGCAACTCGACCAAGGTGTTGGCTTCGTCCTGGACCTGACAGAGCGAAAGAGAGCGGAAGCGGAAGCCCGTGAGAGCGAACGGCGTTATCGCGAGACTCTGATGGGCCTTGCACACGCCAATCGGATCACGACAATGGGGCAGCTGGCCGCCTCGATCGCCCACGAGGTCAACCAGCCGATTGCCGCGATCAGCAGTAATGCAGGGGCAGGGCTAAATTGGCTCGGTGCTCAACCGCCGAATCTGGAAGAGGTTCGGCAGACCTTCGGTTTGATTGTCCGTGACAGTATGCGCGCAGGAAACGTGATCCGTCGGATCCGCGCTCTTATGAATAAAGCTCCTATGCAAACGGAGCTTCTTGCGATTGACGAATTGATCGTAGAGGTGCTGGCCCTAGTCCACGCGGAACTGGCAAAAAATGATGTGTGGGTGCAGACCCTACGGCCTGAGGCTTTGCCGCTCGTTCGAGCGGATCGCGTTCAGGTGCGGCAGGTGATCCTCAATCTGATCACGAACGCCATCGAGGCCATGAGCGTGATCAAGGAAGGCGACCGCGAATTGCTGATCAGTGCCCGGACGGATGGTGCGAATAGCGTATTGGTCAGTTTTCGCGATACGGGTCCAGGGCTCGATCCAAACAGCGCAGACCGCGTGTTCGAGGCTTTTTACAGCACCAAATCCGAGGGCATGGGCATGGGACTGGCCATTTGCCATTCTATTATTGAGGCGCATGGGGGCCGGATGTGGGCGGGCCCGAATGATCCTCGCGGGGCGATCTTTCAGTTCAGCATGCCCATTGCGCCGGAGGGCGTGAATCGGGTGGAATAGGTGTCTTGAACGTCTTAGGCTCGATTTCGACGTCGAGCAGGGGTGCTCCGGGAGGCAATGTGACAGAAGCGAGCCGCGTGACGTTCGTAATGTGAAACATTCGCGTTTCTTGCTGTCCCGTCGGCGAGTGTGGGAGCGACCGCAGATTGTCGCGAATTGTCAGAAAATCTGAATCTGACCGCAGCGGCCAGATTCAAGACGGTTTGAGGGCTCTTTGCGACGTCGTGAGCCTTGCAGGGCGTCAATCGGAATCAGAGGAAGGCAGTAGACGGAGTGTTCGCGAGAATGACGTCAATGGCCATAGAGGAAATGGAGAAAATCTAAGTGATAAGGGATCGTTTACAACCCGTCGTGCGGTTGGTTATCCCTTCGGAATGAGGTGAGCCACTCGACGAGATTCGTCACGGTCGCTCTTGGACAAGCCCTCAATCACGCCGGCGCGATCCGCTGCTTTGCGGTTCTGACTCATCTTCCGCGTGCCTTCGAGCCGTGTAATTTGCAATCGCGGACCGACAATCCCCTTAAGCTGCGCTTTGATGAAGTCGGCAGGGGCGTCGGAGACGGCCCAGCGGTCTTTGCCCGCCGAGTGGTCATGCGCATCGGTCACTCGCGTGACTACCTCCAGCAGTCGATCGGCATCATCGAAGAAGTCGACCGGCCCGTAGGCATGCACCGCGACTTAGTTCCAGGTCGGTACGGCCTCGCCTCTCTCCTGCTTCGTCACGTACCAGGAAGGGCTGATATAGGCTCGCGGCCCAGTGAAAATAGCCATCGCTAGACTGTATGTCCCCCCACAAAATGAGGCGACTCACCCTCGATGTTGCGACGAGGGTTGCCCGGATGGACCGGGT
>NZ_JBVVPC010000041.1:0-71754 GCF_055807355.1 Bradyrhizobium sp. Ken01 | reverse complement strand
GCCTCAACGCCAAGGCACGCGATGCGCGCACCGCCTACGCCAATGCAACTTGACAACAGAGATAGTCGCTCACCCGGCGCTTCGCGCCACCTTCTCCCACAAGGGGAGAAGGAAGAGCAGCCATCTGCAGCTTCTCGACCTCTAGCCAAACTGACGCGGGCGCAGTCCGGCATGAAACCACGTAATCATGGAATAGATGTCATAGACGGGCAATCCGACCTCGGCCTGAAGCGCCGCTGCATAAGGCGGCATGTTGGTGCATTCGAGCACGATCGCGCCGACATCCGGGTTCCTGGCGACCAGCTCCTTGCCGGCCTCGACCACGTCACGTTCGGCCTGCGCGATATCCATGTCGTCCTTCTCGGCTTTGATCAGGACGCGGAAGAACTCCTTACCGTTCTCGGTGCCGACCAGCGGCGCGTCGAGCGGCACGCCGGCGCCTTCGAGATGGGCCGGCGTCAAGGTCGAGCCCGACACGGTGACAAGGCCGACGCGCTTGCCGGGCGGCAAGGTCGCCTGCACCCACGGCACCTGCATCAGTGACGAGGTTGCGACGGGAACGCCGACCGCGGCTGCGATCTCCTTCTGGAACAGCGAGAGGAAGCCGCAATTGGTGGTGATGGCTTCGGCCCCGAGCCGCACCAGATCCTTCGCCGCGTCGATGAAATCAGGCAGCAGACCGGCCGCACCCTTCAGCACCACCTTCTCCGGCGAGGCACCGTTCACCACGCGATAGAGCACAGGGAAAGGCCAGGTGGTGCCGTTGCCCATGTCGCCAGGAATGCGGGGAAAGCGCGCCTCCAGCATCAGGATGCCGAGCGGTGCTCCATAGATGGCCTTGCCGCCGCGGGCGATTCGGGATGACGATTTGGCTGGAGCGGTCATGATGCGATCTCAGAGAAAACGATCGGGCGAAAACGGTGCGAGCGGAATTTCCGGCGGCTTGCCGCTCAGAAGCTGGGCGACGAGACGACCGGTGCGGGCCGAGCCGACCAGGCCGATATGGCCGTGGCCGAAGGCATAGACGATGTCGCGCGAGGCCCGCGCGTAACCGATGCAGGGACGTCCGTCCGGCATGCTCGGCCGGTGGCCGAACCAGGTCTTGATACGCGAAGCCGGAATGTCCGTCGGCAGTTTCGGGAACATGCTGAAGAGGTAGTTGCGCAAAATCTCGGCGCGCTTCCAGTTCGGTTCGGCCGCGAGGCCTGCGATCTCGACCGTGCCGGCGGCGCGCAAACCCTTGTCGGTCCAGTTCACCACCATCTTCGCATCCGAGGCCATCATCGAGCTGCGTGGCCCCGATTCCGGATTCTCGATCATGACGTGATAGCCGCGCTCGGTCTCCAGCGGCAGCGGATCGCCGATGGACGCCGTGAGCCGCTTCGAATGCGCACCGGCGGCAATCACCGCGCCATCGCACGCAATCTCGCCGGTCTCGGTCAGGACAGCCGCCAACTTGTTGCCGGAAAGCCTCAGCCCGATTGCCTTGGCCCGCACGAGCTTGGCTCCGCTTGCCAGCGCATGTTGCGCGAGGGCCGCGACATAGGCTCCGGGGTCGCGGCAGCGACCGGCTTCCTCCACCACCACGCCAAAAGTGTAGCGCGGATGCAAATCGGGCTCGCGCTGACGCATCTCGTCGGCCGAAAGCTCCAGCCATTCGACACCGACGCGCTTGCGCACGCGCCAGCCGAGATCGTTGTCGAAATTGCCGCGTGACGGGAAGACATGCATCACGCCGTTACGCTCGATCAATTCAGGGACGCCCGCCTCCTCGGCCAGCTTCCTGTGCAGCAGCGGCGCGTCCTTCAGAAGGTCGCGCAGCGCAAATGCCGTCGTCTCGACCCGCGCCTCGGTCCAGCCCGAGAGCAGATATTTGATCAGCCAGGGCAGCGCCTTCGGCAGATAAGACCAGCGGATCGCGAGCGGTCCGAGCGGATCCATCAGATAGCCCGGCACCTTCTTCCAAACGCCGGGCTCGGCCGGCGGGATCACCGAATGCGACGACAGCCAGCCGGCATTGCCGTAGCTCGCCGCCTGTTCGCCACCGGGCTCGCCCGGATCGATCAGCGTGACGCGATGGCCCCCGCGCAGCGCCTCGATCGCGCTGATCACGCCGACCGCGCCGGCACCGATGATGGCGACGTGGCGGCTTTGCGACATCGCCTAAGCCTTCACCGCAGGGGCAAAGTCCTTGCCGACCGACATCGCCCGCGGATCGATGATGCAGTGGAGGATCGACGGCTTGCCCGAGGCGAGCGCACGCTCGAACGCCGGCGCGAACTCTTCGGTGCGCTCGACACGCTCGCCATGGCCGCCGAACGCTTTTGCGTACATCGCGAAATCCGGGTTCTTGAGCTGGGTGCCGACCACGCGTCCGGGATAGTCGCGCTCCTGGTGCATGCGAATGGTACCGTATTGCGCATTGTCGACGACGATGACCACGAGGGCTGCGTCATACTGCACGGCGGTCGCGAATTCCTGCCCGTTCATCAGGAAGCAGCCGTCGCCGGCGAAGGCTATGACGGTACGGTCCGGATATTGTCGCTTGGCGAGCACCGCGGCCGGCACGCCATAGCCCATCGAGCCCGACGTCGGCGCAAGCTGTGAAGCAAAGCTGTGGAAGCGGTGATGGCGATGGATCCAGCCGGCATAGTTGCCGGCGCCGTTGCAGACGATCGCGTCCTTGGGCAGGCGATCGCGCAGCCAGGTCATGACCTGGCCGTACTGGAACGTACCCGGCAGCTCGCGTGCCTTCTCGGTCCAGGCGAGATAATCGGCATGCGCCTTGGCGGCCTCGCCCTTCCAGGCAACGGCGCCTGCCGGCTTCAGCGTCTCGACCGCGGCCGCGAACGCGGCGGGCGTGGCCTGGATCGCGAGCTCAGGCTGATAGATGCGGCCTAGCTCTTCCGAGCCGGGATGAACGTGGATCAGCTTCTGCCGCGGGGTCGGAATGTCGAGCAGCGTGTAGGATGAGGACGGCATCTCCGACATGCGGCCGCCGATGAGGAGAACGAGGTCGGCATTGTCGATGCGCGCCTTCAGGCCCGGGCTCGGCCCGATGCCGAGGTCGCCGGCATAATGCGAATGATCGGCGTCGATCAGCGACGCGCGGCGGAACGAGGTCGCGACCGGCAGGTCGAAGCGTTCGGCAAAGCGCGCGATGCTCCTGGTCGCCTCATCGGTCCACCGCGAGCCGCCGAGGATGACAAGCGGCGCCTTGGCGCTTGCAAGCATGGCGCCAACGCGCTCGATATCGGCAGGCGCGGGCCAGCTCACCGCCGGCTCGATTCGCGTCGCGTCGGCGACGGCCGCGGTCTCGGTCAGCATGTTCTCCGGCAGCGAGATCACGACGGGACCGGGGCGGCCCTGCATGGCGACACGGAACGCGCGCGCGACCAGCTCGGGAATGCGGTCGGGACGATCGATCTCGACCGCCCATTTCGCCATGGTGCCGAACACCGCCTTGTAGTCGAGCTCCTGGAACGCCTCGCGCTCGCGCATGCCGGTGTCGACCTGACCGACGAACAGGATCATCGGCGTGGAATCCTGCATCGCGATGTGGACGCCGTGGCTCGCATTGGTGGCGCCGGGGCCGCGGGTGACGAAGCAGATTCCGGGGCGGCCCGTGAGCTTGCCATAGGCCTCCGCCATCATCGCCGCACCGCCCTCGGCGCGGCAGATCATGACGTCGATCGGGCTGTCGTGCAGCGCATCGAGCGCCGCAAGGTAGCTCTCGCCCGGTACGCAGGTGACGCGCTCGACGCCTTGCGCGACCAGCTGATCGATCAGGATCTGGCCCCCGGTGCGGGTGTTGCGAATGGTCATGACGGCTCCTCAAGGCTTTGGCGATGCATTTCGCAGCTTCGCGAAAAATTTGCTCGGAGCTGGCGTAGGACAGGCCGACAGGGCGCGCAAGATCGAAAGGCTTCTCGCACCCTGCGCAGGCGTCATGCCCGCCCCTGCTGGTTGCACTGCAGCCCATTCGCGACGACGCGGAGCGCCGCGATCGACCGGCTCTATCCGAAGCTCGGCGCGATGGCGGCGAGCTACCGATGCTCGATCGCGCGGATCGCGCCACGGAGCTCGGCGAGGCCGCGAAGGCGGCCGATGGTGGTGTAGCCCGGATTGGTGCGCTTGGTCGCCGCGAGATCGTCGAGCATGCGGTGGCCGTGATCCGGCCGGAACACGATCTGCCGGTCGGGCGAACGCCGCGCGTTCTCCTTCAGCAGTGCCTTCAGCACCGCGACCATGTCGACGTCACCGTCGAGATGATCGGACTCGTAGAACGACAGGCCGTCGACCTCGCGCTTGGTCGCGCGCAGATGCGCAAAGGCAATGCGCGGACCGAAGCGTTCGGCCATCGCGGGCAGGTTGTTCTCGGCGCGCACGCCCAGCGACCCCGTGCACAGGCAGATACCATTCGCCTTTGACGGCACGGCATCGAACAACGCCTGATAGTCATCGGCGCTGGAGGCGACGCGCGGCAGGCCGAACAGCGGGCGCGGCGGGTCGTCCGGATGCAGTGTCAATGAGACCCCGAGCTGCTCGGCGACGGGTGTGACGCGGCCCAAAAACTCGGCGAGATGCTGCCGCAGGATTTTTGGCGTGACGTCGCGATATGTTTCGAGCCGGTCGCGGAATTGCGGGATGGTCATCGGCTCGGTGGTCGAGCCCGGCAGCGCGCTGGCGATGACCATGACGAGATAGTCGATATCGGCCTGGCTCATCTGGTCGAACAGCTTTTTCGCGCGAGCCTGCTGCTCCGGCGAATACTCCTGGACGGCGGCGGGGCGCTTCAGAATGTGCAGCTCGAAGGCGGCAAAACGGTCCTGGTCGAAGCGCATGGCACGGGCGCCGTTCGGCAGCTCCCATTCGAGATCGGTGCGGCACCAATCCACGACGGGCATGAAGTTGTAGCAGATGATCTTGATGCCGGAAGCGGCAACCGCCTCCAGGCTCGCGATCCACGTCTCGATCGAGCGCGTCGCCTTGGCCCCGAGACGCTTGACGTCGTCGGGGATCGGAATCGATTCCACCACCGACCATGTCAGCTGCGAACGGCCGGGTTGGCCGTTCTCGATAAAGTTCTTGCGCTCCTCGACCGCCTTGCGGGTCCAGGCGTCGCCGATCGGCACCTGATGCAGCGCCGAGACGATGTCGCTCGCCCCGGCCTGCCTGACATCATCGAGCGAGACCGGATCGTCCGGCCCGTACCAGCGCCATCCTTCCAGCATCATCGAAATTCTCCCGGATCAGTTCGCGGTCAGCACGACCTTGACGCTCCGCGAGCGGTCGAGCGCCAGCCGCAGCGCGTCCGGCGCGGTGGACAGCGGCCGCTCGGCGGTGACCAGCGACAGCACGTCCACGCTGCCGTCCGCAATCAGCTCCACCGCCGTCATGAACTCGAGCCCGAAACGGAACGAGCCGCGCAGGTCGATCTCCTTGGCCATCACCGCATTGGCCGGCACCGGAATCTGGCCGCCCGGCAGATTGCCGATCTGCACCACAATGCCGCCGCGCCTGATTATACCGATCGCACTGGCAAGGCCTGCAGCCGTGCCCGAGACTTCGAACGCGACATCGTAGGGGCGCGAGGCGGCCTGCGCCTTCAGGCCTTCCTCGCCGGCTGCGACATTCTCGACGTGTGAGGCGCCGAGCCGGGTCGCAAAGGCCAGCGGCGCCGGCGCGATGTCGGCCACTGTGATGTCGGTCATGCCGGCGCGGCGCGCGGCGAGCATGGTCAGAAGCCCGATCGGACCGGCGCCGAAGATGATGCCGCGCTTGCCTTCGATGTTGCCGGCACGCGCCACCGCATGCAGACAGACCGCGAGCGGCTCGGCGAGCGCCGCGGCCTGATAGGACACATGATCGGGGATCTTCACGCACTGCGCCGGGATCGCGTCGAAATAATTGGCAAAGCCGCCCTGCATGTGCGGCGTCTTCGAGGCCGAGCCCATGAAGTAGATATTTTCGCAGAGGTTTTGCCGGCCTTGGCGGCAAGCGACGCAACGGCCGCACCAGCGCGATGGGTTGACGGCAACGCGGTCGCCGACCTTCAGGTTCGCCGCGGAGCCCGCGATCTCCACGACCTCGCCCGAAATTTCGTGGCCGAGCACCAGCGGCGATTTCACCACGAAATCGCCGGTGCGGGCATGACGGAAATAATGCATGTCCGAGCCGCAGATGCCGCCGGCGCCGAAACGGAGGCGGACCATGCCTTCCGCGAGCTTGTCGAGCGGATGCTCGACCATGCGCAGATCTTCGGGGCCAAACAGGGTTGCGGCGAGAGCTGTGGATGTCATTTGGAAAGTCCCATGTATTTCGGCAGCCAGAGGGTCAATTCGGGGATGTAGGTGATCGCGATCAGTGCGAGCATCAATGGCACCAGCCAAGGCAGGATCGCCACCGTCGTGCGCTCGACCGAAAGCTTTGCGACGCGCGCGAGCACGAACAAGACCATGCCGAGCGGCGGATGCAACAGACCGATCATCAGGTTCAGCGTCATGATCAGACCGAAATGGATCGGGTCGATGCCGAGCTTGAGCACGATCGGCAGCAGGATCGGCACCAGAATGGTGATCGCCGCCGTGGTGTCGATGAAGCAGCCGACGAACAGGATCAGGACGTTGGCGAGCGCCAGGAACACCCATTTGTTGTGGGTGATGCTGAGCATCCAGTCCGACAGCATCTGGGCCGCCTGCGAGACCGTGAGCAGCCAGGCGAAGATCGAGGCTGCCGTGACGATGAACAGCACCGACGCCGTGGTCTCGATGGTGTCGAAAGTCGCTTTCGCGACCGTTTTCATCGTCATGGTGCGGTATCGCACGAGGCCCAGGAACAGCGACCAGATCACGGCGGCGACCGCGGCTTCCGTCGGGGTGAACCAGCCGAGCGTCATGCCCCCGATCAGGATCACCGGCGCCATCAGCGCCATCACCGCGGAGAAGTCGAAGTACCAGTCCATCGCGAGCAGCACGACCAGGCCAATTCCAACGGCCCAATTGGTGGAGAGACCGGCGACCGTCAGGAGCCAGACCGCCATCGGGAAAGCGAGCACGACGAGGATCTCGAGCCCCGCCGATCCCAATTGCGGCCAGGAGAAGGGCGTATCGCTGCCCCATTTGTTCTTGTGCGCGAAGTAGGTGACGGTGGCCATCATCAGCAGCGTCAGGACAACGCCTGGAATGACGCCCCCCAGAAACAACGCGCCGATCGAGACGTTCGCCATCATGCCGTAAATCACGAAAGGCAGCGATGGCGGGATGATCGGGCCCAGCGTGGCGGAGGCCGCCGTGACGCCGACGGAGAATTCCGTGGTGTAACCGTGGTCCTTCATCGCCTTGATCTCGATGGTGCCGAGACCCGCGGCATCCGCGATCGCGGTGCCGGACATGCCGGAGAAGATCACCGAGCCGATGATGTTGACGTGGCCGAGGCCGCCGCGCATCCAGCCGACCAGCGCGACCGCGAATTTGTAGATGCGGCCGGTGACGCCGGCGATGTTCATGAGATTGCCGGCCAGGATGAAGAAGGGCACGGCGAGCAACGGGAAGCTTTCCACGCCGGCGATCATGCGCTGCGCCAGCGTGACGTCGGGCGTCACGCCGCTGACCAGGATGTAGAGCAGCGACGACGCCGCCATGGCGATAGCCACGGGAACGCCGAGCAGCATCAGGACGAGAAAGCCTCCAAGCAACAGCAACATGAAATTACCCTTCAAAACCGTCGTAGGCGCCGGGACGTTCGAGGATCGAATAGCCCTGTCGCAAATGTTGCACGGCCACCTGCACTGAGCGGACGAACATCAGCACGAAGCCGAGCAGCACCGCGTAGTAGACGTAGTCCTTGGGAAGATTGATCGTGGTCATGGATTCGTCGCCGATGATCTGGATGTAGACCCAGACCAGCTTGATGGCGTAGCCGAAGAAGGCGATCCGGATCAGGTCGATCACGGTCGACAGCGCGCGCGCCACGAGGTGCGGAAGATAGCGATAGAGCAGGTCGACCTGGATGTGCCGCGACAGCCGTACGCACATCGAGGAGCCGATGAAGACCACGCCGATCAGGCAGTAGGTCGCTATCTCCTCGGTCCAGGCGTAGCTGTCGTTGAGCACGTAGCGGGTGAAGAACTGGAGGAAGACGGCGAGCGCCATCACCCAAAAGATCGCCAGCGCGACCCAGTCCTCGAAAGCGTAGATGCCGAGATCGACCTTGGGTGCCGCCTCTTCCTCGAAGGTGTGGGCGATCTCGTCCGCGGTGATCTGCCGGTGCGTTTCGGCGGTGGACATGGGGGTGCTCCTAGGAAGTAGCGGGCGTCATTCCGGGGCAACGCTTGAGCGTAGAACCCGGAATGACAAGTTAGTTTGACTGCGTCGAACTTGCTCCGCTCCTCATCCTGAGGAGCTTGCGAAGCAAGCGTCTCGAAGGATGGCCCCCGGCGACACGGGGGCCTTCGTGGTTCGAGACGCGCTTCGCGCTCCTCACCATGAGGATTGATAGCGCAGCAAGCGTCCGTTACTTCACCGCCTGAATCCGTTCCCAGTCAGCCTTGCGATAGCCAAATGTCTCGAACGCGACGTTCTTCAGCACGGTGTCGCGGAACTCGTTCTTGTCGACGTCGGTGACGGTCAGGCCCTTCTCCTTGAAGAAGGCGACCAGCTTGGCCTCGTTCTGCTTGATCTCCGCGGTCGCCTTGGCGGCGGCTTCCTGCGCGACGTCGGTGAATATCTTCTTGTCCTCGTCGCTGAGCTTTTTCCAGAGCGCGCCCGCTACCACCGTGTTGAGATGGTCGACGATGTGGCCGGTCAGCACGATGTGCTTCTGCACCTCGTAGAACTTCTTGGCTTCGATCGTGGTGAGCGGGTTCTCCTGGGCCTCGACGGTGCCGTTCTGGAGCGCGAGATAGACCTCGGCGAACGCGATCGGCGCGGTGTTGGCGCCGCAGGCGCGCGGCATCGCCAGATAGGCGGGAACGTCGGGCACGCGCATCTTCAGACCCTTGAGGTCGGCGCAGGTCTTGATCGGCTTGTTCGACGAGGTCTGGCGCACCCCGTAATAGGTCACGGCGACGATGTGGTGGCCGCTCTTGTCCTCATAACCCTTGGTGAGCTCCTTGAAGATGTCGCTCTTGGTGTAGGCGAGCAGATGATCGGCATCACGGAAGGTGTAGGGATAGTAGGTCACGCCGATCGGCGGAAAGCTCTTGGCCGCGAAGCTCGAGCCAGAGATGATGATGTCGACCGAGCCGAGCGAGAGGCCCTGGTTGATGTCGGCTTCCTTGCCGAGCTGCGAGGCCGGATAGACATCGATCGCATAGCGCCCATTGGTGCGCTTGCCGATTTCCTGCGCGGCCCACACTGAGGCCGTGTGGAACGGCTCCGAGGTCTCGTAGACATGGGCCCATTTCAGCTTGGTCTGCGCCATGCCGGCATTGGTCGTAGCAAACATCGCCGCGGCCGAGACCGCCAGCACCATTGTCATCTTTTTCAACACTGACTTTTCCTCCATTTTTTCAAGTCTGCTTCTTGTTCGCCCGCCTGAAGTGGACGCGGGCCGCCCAATCTCATCGCCGCCGCGCGCTGCCGCTTTTGGCCCGCTTCTTCAGCGCTCGCTCCGGTTTTACCGGCGAGCCTGCCGATCGGCCGCGTGCCGAAGACGATCCTGCCGCGGTCTCGGGGCCAAAATTCTGCGCAAAGCGCTCCTGGGATCGTGCGAGATGATCGCGCATGGCTTCGCGCGCCGCCCGGGGATCATGCGCGGCGATCGCGTCGCGCACCGCGCGATGCTCGTCGAGCGCAGTGCGCCACGTGCCCGGGCTCTCGAAATAATGCGCAAGCTGCGCGAAATAGGGGTTGAGGCGCTGGTCGAACAACTCGCCGACCACACGCACCAGAACGGCATTGCCGAGGCTTCCGGCGATCGCGACGTGGAAGGCGCGGTCGTGGACCATCGAGGCTTCGCCAGGGTGTTCCACGCTCTCCATCGCGACAAGGGACGCATCGACGCGGGCAACGTCATCCTTCGTCGCCACGCGCGCGGCTTCTTCGGCGATGGCACTTTCCAGGAACTCGCGGGCACGCAACAGCTCGAACGGGCCCTCGATGACGGAAGCAGGCGCGGTCGCCGCAACCGCCGCGGGCTCGATCACATAGATGCCGGAACCGACGCGGATGCGGAGGCGGCCTTCGACTTCGAGCGCGATCAGGGCTTCGCGCACCGTCGGCCTGGATATCTTGAGCTGCTCGGCGAGTTCGCGCTCGGTCGGCAAGCGGCTGCCGACCGCGTACTCGCCGCTGTCGATCAGGCTTCGCAATTGATCGGCGACCTGGCGATAAAGCCGTCTCGCCTCCACAGCTTCCAGCGGCACGCTGGTCCTCCCGAAAGGGTCATGCCGGCAGCTCTCGCTGCCCGCGGCCCGCCAATTTTGGAAAATTGGTCTTACCAATTGACCGCAGCATTGACCCAGGACGGGCGCCATGTCAAGCAGCGGCCAAACAAGGGGAGAGACGACCATGCGCCTTGATCCAACGCGCCTTGGCCGCGCCAATCTCGACCGGCTGCCACCAGGCATCCGCCGCCCGGCCTACGACCGTTCGCGCGTCACGCCCGGCATCGTGCATCTCGGCCTTGGCGCGTTTCATCGCGCCCACCAGGCCGTCGTCATCGACGATTGCCTTGCCGCCGGCGCGACGTCGTGGGGCATCGTCGGCGCCAGCCTGCGCAGCCCTGACACACGCGACGCCCTCGCCCCGCAGGATCATCTCTACACGGTTGCCGTCCGTGCAGCCGAAGGCACCAAACACCGCATCATCGGTGCGCTACTGGACAGCGTGGTCGCGCGCGAAAGCCCGGCACGATTGGTCGAACGAATGGCCGATGCCGCCATTCGCATCGTCTCCCTCACCGTCACGGAGAAGGGCTATTGCCACACGCCGCAGACCGGCGATCTCGACGAACGGCATCCTGATGTCGTGCACGACCTCAACAATTTCGACGCGCCGCGCTCGGCTCCCGGCGCCATCGTCGCAGCGCTGGCGCGCCGACGGGCCCTGGGCGTCCCGCCCTTCACCGTGCTGAGCTGCGACAACCTCGCCGCCAACGGCCACACCGTGCAGCGGATCGTGACGCAATTCGCCGCGCTGCGCTCGAAGGATCTCGGCAAGTGGCTCGCGGATACGGCGGCCTTCCCCTCGACCATGGTCGACCGCATCGTGCCGGAGACGACGGATGGTGACCGCGATGCGGTTTCATCGGCGCTCGGTTTGCGTGACGCATGGCCCGTCATGACCGAGCCGTTCACGCAATGGGTGGTCGAGGACCGTTTTTCAGCGGGCCGGCCCGATCTTGCCGCGGCGGGTGTCGAGCTGGTGAACGACGTCAAGCCGTTCGAGCTGATGAAGCTGCGTCTGCTCAACGCCAGCCATTCGGCGCTGGCCTATCTCGGCTATCTTGCCGGCTACGAGACCATCGCCGACACCATGCAGGATCCGCATTTCGCGCGCCTCGCCGCGCAAGTGATGGAAGAGGCCGCGGTGACGCTGACGATGCCCGCGGGCACCGATCTCGCCGCCTATCGCGCCTCGCTGCTCAAGCGCTTCGCCAATCCGGCACTGCATCACCGCACCTGGCAGATCGCGATGGACGGCTCGCAAAAACTGCCGCAGCGGCTGCTTGGCGCGATGCAGGATCGTCTCGCCAGCAACCTTCCGATCGCGACGCATGCCCTCGCGGTGGCCGGCTGGATGCGCTATGTCACCGGCCTCGACGAGAAAGGCCGCACCATCGACGTGCGCGATCCGCTCGCCGCCGAGTTCGCTGGCTTGGCGCGCGAGGCAGGTCCCCTCGCCGAACGATTGGCGCCCGCGCTGCTCGGCGTCGGAAAAGTGTTCGGGCCGCTGGGCGCGGAGCCGCGCCTGCGCGAGGCCGTGACCGCGGCGCTCGGTCGACTCTACAAGGATGGCGCGCGGCGTGCGGTGGAGACGCTGATCGCGGCGTGACCACAAAACGGGCAGCAATGCTGCATTGCGGTCCAGATCGAACGGAAAGTCGACGGAAGTCTTGCTTGATTTTTGCCTGTCATTGCCCCACCCGAGAGGCATGGCAAAGGACAGCAAGGTGATCGCCGCGAACGCAGCGTTCTACGCCGCCTTTTCGAGCGGCGATTTCGACGAAATGGAGCGGATGTGGGCGGACGATGACGCCATTTCCTGCATTCATCCGGGCTGGCCGGCCATCATCGGCCGGGCCACGGTGATCGGAAGCTGGCGCGACATCCTGCAGAATCCGGAACGGCCGCAGATCGTCTGCGCGGAACCGCAGGCCATCGTCGATGGCGACAGCGCGCGCGTGCTCTGCATCGAGATCGTCGACGGCACGGCATTGGCCGCGGCCAACCATTTTCGGCGCGTCGGCCACGACTGGCGCCTGGTGCACCACCAGTCAAGCCCGATCGCGCAGATTGTCGAGCAAGCTGAGGACGATAGAGCGAGCCACCGCGTCCATTGAGAGCGGCCGGCCCGCAGGCACATTCTACTGTGCATGGGGTTGTTTTTCAGTTTTTTGTTTTGCGCCTCACCCTAACCCGGACAGATCATCCAGCACGACCCGCGCTTGGCTAAGATCGTCGTCCCGGAAGAACATGCTCCTGGTGATGAGCACGGGAATATTCGCCCTTGAGGCCGCGATCAGGCCGTTGGCGGAATCCTCGATCGCGACGCAGTCGGACGCGTTGAGCTTCAGCCGCGCCAGGATCTCGACATAGACATCCGGCGCAGGCTTTTTATGCCGCACGTCATCCCCGGCGACGATCGCATCAAAATCCGCGGCCCAGCCCTTTCCCAGCGCCCGCGACAGCAGCGCATCGATGTTGGCGTGCGACGTGGTCGTCGCGATCGCGAGCCGCTGGCCGCGCGCCTTGGCAGCCGCGAGCAGATCCATCACTCCGGGCCGCAAGGGGCAGCAGCCGGTCTCGACCAGTTCGGCATAATGCGCAGTCTTGATGCGGTGGAGTTCCGCGATGTCCACATCGGACAATGGCGCGGCGATCCTCAGCCTGTCATGGTGAGCCCGGATCCGTTCCTTGCCGCCGGTGACCCGCAGCAGGTCCTTGTAGACGGCCCGGTCCCACTGCCAGTCGAGACCCTGGCGGGCGAAGGCATGGTTGAAGGCCCGCCGATGCAGTTCCTCGGTCTCGGCCAAGGTGCCGTCGACATCGAAGATCAGCGCGGCGGCGCGGCGGACTAGCTCAGCCGCGTCAGATAGCATGATGGCTGGCGCTTCTGCCTGCATGTTCGATGCGCTCCTCCCGATGAGCGACCATCGCCTGCACAGGCAGGCGGAACAAATCGCAATATCTTTTGCTGGACCCAAAAATCTCTTATGAGCGGAGAACGCGCTGCCGCGCGAACGGGAACTCCGACCTGCAAGGAAGACGTATGCGGCTCTTTATCCTTGGTCTCGGCTACAGTGCCCGGCACTTCGTCCGCCTGTTCGGTGGCCGCTTCTCGCATATCGCCGGCACGGTGCGCGATCCCGCGCAGCGGGGCGATCTCGCCGGCATCGAGGTACACGCCTTCTCCGGGAGCCGTCCGGCACGCGAGACAGTCGAACGCATGAGAGACGCGGATGTCCTTCTCATATCGATCCCGCCCGGCAGCGCCGGCGATCCCGCCGTCGCGACCTTCTCGGACGTGCTGGCGGCGGACCGCCACCGCAGGATCATCTATCTCTCCACGATCGGCGTGTATGGTGATCACGCCGGCGGCTGGGTCGACGAGAGCACGCCGCCGAAGGCGGACCTCGACCGCACGCGCATGCGGGTCGCGGCGGAACAGGCCTGGACCGACACGACCGGTGGCAACGCCGCGATCCTGCGGCTTGCGGGTATCTATGGCCCCAGCCGTAACGCGCTGGTGACGCTCCGCGCTGGAACGGCCCGGCGCATCATCAAGCCGGGACAGGTGTTCAATCGCATCCACGTCGACGACATCGCGAGCGCGATCATGGCCGCGGTTCATTACCCGAGCGGCGGTACGTGGAATGTCTGCGACGACGAGCCGGCGCCGCCGCAGGACGTGATCGCTTACGCGGCGAAGCTGATGAATGTTACGCCGCCGCCGGAAGAGCCGTTCGAGACCGCCGAGATGTCGGCGATGGCCCGCAGCTTCTATGCCAGCAGCGCCCGTGTTTCCAACGCGAAATTGAAGCGCGAGCTCGGCGTCACACTTGCGTATCCGACCTACCGTCAGGCCCTGGATGCGTTGTGGCAAGCGGGGGAAGGAGGATCATGATCAAGCGTCAGCTCAACACGCCATACTTCTTGAACCAGGCCTGGGCCTGCTTCCAGGCATCTTCTGCGGCGTCCTTGCGGTAGCTGCCGCGGTAGTCGGCATGAAAGCCGTGCGGCGCTTCCGGATAGATCTTGAACTCGGCCGTCTTCTTGTGCTGCTCGAGCGCGGCTTTCATCTGCTCGACCTGAGTGACGGGAATGCCGGTATCGGCGCCGCCATAGAGGCCGAGCACCGGTGCCTTCATCTCGGGCGCGAGCTGCATCGGGCTCTTCGGCCACAGCGGATTGGCGGGATCGACCACGGTGCCGTAGAACGCAACACCAGCCTTGAGGCTGCCGCTGTGGGCGGCATATTCCCAGACGGTGCGCCCGCCGCGGCAGAAGCCGATGATGCCGAGCTTGCCGGTGTCGCCGCCTTGCGATCCCGCCCACGCCACCGTCGCATCGAGATCGGACAGCAGCTCCGCGTCCGGCTTGGCATTGACGATTGGCAGCAGGTCCTTGATTTCGGTGACCTTGGTCAAATCGACGCCCTTCCGAAAATAATAGTCCGGCGCGATCGCGAACGCGCCGCGCTTGGCGAGGCGCCGTGTCACGTCCTTGATGTATTCGTGCAGCCCGAAAATCTCCATCGCCACGATGATCACCGGCGCCTTGGTGTTGCCGGCGGGGCGGGCGAAATACGCAGGCATCTCCTCGGAGCCGACCTTGATCTTGACGTCCCCGGTCTGGAGGCCGCTGGTGTCGGTCGTGATCGCCTCGGCGCGCACGGGCCCGGCCGCAAGCGTGTAGCCGGCCGCGACCGCCGCGGTCGCGCTCATGAATCCGCGGCGCGAGACCGGGGCAACCTTGGTCAGCCCGACGACGTCGGATGTCATGGTGGTCTCGATCTTCATCGGTTCGTCCTTCCTGATGCGTGCCCCTGATCCTTCAGGCGACGCATTCGCCATAGTTGCCGGCGAAAGGCAAATCACCAGCCTGCGAGTGCGCCGCCTTCAGCCTTGTTTTCAGATCTTGTTCTGACGTTGTTTCACCGGCGCAGTCTCGGGCATGAGGCTCATCGCGATAAGTCCAACGATCGCTGCAAGCAGGAGGTACCAGGCCGGCGCCAGCGGATTGCCGGTGACGTGGAGGAGCCAGGTGACCACGAGCTGCGCCGTGCCGCCGAAGCTGGCGATCGCGACCGCATAGACGGTAGCGAATACACCGCCGCGGATGTTCTGGGGCAGCGCCTCGGTGAAGGTCGCGTAGAACGCAGTGAACGGCAGCGAGCCGATGACGGACAGGACACCGAAACCGACCAGGAGCGACAACGCGCCGGGCGCATGGACAATCCACAGGAAGGTCGGGTAGGTCAGCAGCAGCGTGGCGAGCTGCGGCCAGATCATCACCGGCTTGCGACCGAGACGATCTGCCAGCCAGCCCCCGACCAGCGCACCGACAAACTGGATGCCGTTGCTGACCAGCGACACGGTGAAAGCCAGTGTCGACGACACATGCAGCGTGTTCTGCGCATAGGTCGTCATGTATTGGGTGACGTAGGTCGAGATCGTACCGCTCGCCAGGATCATCAGCGCGAGTCCAATGATGCCAAGGTGCCGTCTCGCCTGCGAGAGATGACCTGTGTGCTCGACAGTGCGGGCACCGGCTTCGGCCTGCGGGATCGTCTCGGGCAGCGTCCGGCGCATCCAGAACCCGAACGGCAGGCACACCGCTCCGATCAGAAACGCCACCCGCCAGCCATAGGCGTCGAGCATCTCCGGCGCCATCGTCCTGCTCAGGATGACGCCGACAAGCGCGCCCGCGGTCGCGGCGATCTCCTGGCTCGCCGGTTGCCAGGCCACCACCAGCGCGCGATGCTGAGGCGGGGCGATCTCGATCAGATAGGCGGTGGTCGGTCCAACCTCCCCGCCAAGGGCAAAGCCTTGCGCCATACGCGCCGCGATCACGATGACGGGCGCTGCAAGGCCGATCGATTGATAGGCCGGCGTGAGCGCGATGGTCAGGATCGATAGCCCCATGAGTGCGAAGCTCAGCAGCATGGCAGGCCGCCGGCCGATCCGGTCGGAATAGATCCCGAGCACGATTCCGCCGATCGGCCGCGTCACGAAGCCGGCGCCGAAGGTCGCCAGCGACAGCATCAGGCTGCCGTACTCGCTTCCCGTCGGGAAGAAGGTATGGCCGATCTGGATCGCGAAGAAGCTGTAGGTGATGAAGTCGTAGAATTCGAGCATGTTGCCGACTGTGGCGGCCAATGCTGCGCGCTTGACGCTGAACGGCTTCACTTGCTCGATGACGGACGACACTCTGGCATTCCCGGGCTCTATCCTATTTCGATTTAACCGCCTGGCCGCATTGCGACGCAACATTCATTAACCGAAAACGGTGGTTCCCCCGTCCTCTTTTCCGCTCCCCGAGTTGCGGCCGATCCGCCTGCTCGCGCAATTCGAAGCGCCCCGCGCAACAAATGGGCTTTGCGGTGGTCTCAACGACACATCATGTTGCACGCACATCCCGCGCCATCGGAATTGGCGCGTACACCGCGGTCATTTGACGGAAATTTTCAGAAGAGTTGAACCGCGCGATTTACTCGAACTTTCTTCGTTACGCTCTAGTTCCACGACCGGAAGGTTCCACCTCTTTCGGGATCCTCATTATCAGCTGCCCGGATTGCGCTACCAAAGCTCAATTGAATTAAGATTTACCGACCTGGAATTGAAATGAACTTGGCTCGCGAATCGATTGAACTGCTGGAACAGGTCGCCCGGATCCTGTGGTTCGAAGGCACCAAGCACGGCTTGCGTGACCGCGAGTGGATGGCGCTGCGTTTCCTTTCCCGCGCCAACCGGTTTTCCAGGACCCCGTCGGCGCTCGCAAGTTACGTCGGCACCACGCGTGGCACCGCCTCGTTCATCATCGGCGAGCTGGAGCGGCTCGGATATCTCGAGCGAAAGCGCTCGGTCCAGGACAAGCGGTCGGTGATGCTGAGCGTGACACAACAGGGCAAGAAGTTCCTGGTGCGCGACCCCGTCAACGTCCTTGTCGAGGCCATCGCCGTGCTCGAGGACGAGGCGAAGGTCAGCTTCCGCGACGCGCTCCGCCACGTGCTGGATCAGTCGGACGCAGCCGAACAGCGGCACCATACCGACGTCTGCAAGCGATGCATCTTCCTCCGCGAAGATCGCAGCACCACGGACAGCAGGACGACGGCCGAGTTCAGCTGCCGCCTGTTTCGCGCGCCGATCGCGGAGGCGGAGGTCGATCTGCTATGCACCAGCTTCGAGCATCACCGCAAATAGCAGGCGGCCCTCGATCAGGGCGTCGCCTTGCGTGACGAATAGATGACGCCCCCGCTGGACTCGACGACCAGGCGTCCGTTCTCGTTTTTGATCTCCTCGATGCGACCAAGGCCGGGCACGTGCTGTCCCAGCACCGCCTCGACGACGCCGTGCGGGCCTTGCAGGATCGCAATCCCTTCATAGGCCTGGCGGACCGACCAGCCCTTGACCGTCTTGCGCGGCGCCGAGATGCGCTCGGACGGAGTTACCGATCCCGTGACCTCGGGCGTAGCGGCCGAGGCCATCATTGGCATTGGCTGTGAGGCGACGGGCGCTGGAGCCTGGGCCTGCACTTGAGCCTGCACCTGGGCAAGCTTGTCGAGCTTCACCGTAGAGGACGAGCTCACCCGTTCGATGCGGTCCAGATTCTCGCCAAAACGGCCAAAACGGTCATTGGTCGCCTTGCTCGATTGGTCGACCGCGGTGCGCAGGCCGTCGAGATTGTCGGACACGCCCGACACCTGCCTGCGCAGTTGCGCCACCGTCTCGCGCAGATTCCTGATCTCAGTATTGGCCGCGACGTTGGTCTGGGCGGGCTGCATGGCGAAATAGGCGATCACGCCGGTGCAGGCGCAGACGACCAGGATTGCAGCGACTGCCAATGTCGCGAGCGGCACGACCCATGTCGGACGCGGCGGCGGCGGCTTGGCCACGATCACGGCCGGCTTGATCACGGTGGGCGTAGGCTTGGGGATTGCCATCTTGTCGAGGCGCGCCTTGGCGCGAATACGCTTCAGGCCCTCGAGCGCCTCTTTCGCCAGAGTCTCATCGCTCGCTGCTGCCGACGCAGGCTTGGTGTTCGCAGCAGGCTTGGTATTTGCAGAAGGCTTGGTATTTGCAAAAGGCTTGGTATTCGAAGCAGGCTTGGCCGTCGGTGCCGCATTGTCTCTGGCATCGCGCGTCTCCGCAGCAGGTTTCGCCGCTGCGGAAACATCGGCGGTCGCGTTGGGACGAGCTTGTCCATCGGACAACATGCGAGAATGCTCCGTTCGGTTCGATCTTTCGAACGGTGACATTATTTGCCGAAGCTTGCCTGAAACGTGCGCATCGAAAACTTTTCATCCCGCGCGATACGACGTCACATGAGTCAAACGCGTCACGCACGTGGCGAGAGTGCGACTCGAAAGACACACCCTCGCCAAGATTTCGCCAAGCTGGAGTCGCCTCGCCATACATGAGTCGAATTGTCGCATGTGGAAAGACGATGGCGAGAGTCAATCCGGGGTTGAAAACCCATCAATGTGCCTGAAGCGAAGCACCACGCGAAATGGCTGTAATCATACGGGGATGCGAAACTTTAGAACCGCCACGGTGCAAAACTAGTTCGAATTCTAAATCAACTGATACGATTGAATATACAAAGAAACAACTCGAAACGAATCAAGAGTATCAAGCACCTATAGCAAACGCTTAGTTGCGCACGCTTGATCGGAAATCGGCAATTGTTACGGTCCTACTCAAGTGATTCTCGCCAGTTGGCGAGGAGATCGACACAGTACAGTGGCGTTCGGACGCAATGAGCAACTTGGCGCAACTGTTCTAGGTCGCTTTCTCAATCCGCTCCGCGAGGTGATCCGCAAGACACCCGCCGAGCCTCACGCAGTAAGCGTTCAGTATCGAGTCGAAGTAGCAGGCCTGCGAGACGCAGGCACTGAATGCGTAGGGCTGCCCGCGAATATCGAAACCATAATAACGGTTCGCGGGATGGAATATCGTCAAACAGCACAGTTGCCGAGCCGGGCATCACAACAAACAACCGGCCGAAACAAGTGCGAAACAGGGGCGAAAAACTGATGTATATTATCGTTGATGATCGCGAGAGCGTCACGAACAGCTATGTCGGAGGGCTCGTTCGCGAAGGTGTATCGTCGATCGGCTTCTCCTCCGGAGAATTCTGGGACTGGCTGCAATCTGCGAGTGAATCGGATCTGGCCGCGGTGGACGCCTTCCTCCTCGGGGATTGCGACACCCGCGGAAGCCTGCCGCGGGCAATGCGCAAGCGCTCCTCGGCACCGATTATCGCCATGAGCGGCCAGAAGATGCTCAAGAACACGCTGGAGCTCTTCGAATCGGGCGTCGATGACGTCGTCCACGTGCCGATTCACCTCCGCGAGATCCTCGCCCGAACGGCCGCGATTGCGCGTCGCCGGGTCGGGGAACTGCCAAGGCCCTGCGAGACCAGGATCCAGGTCTTCTTCAACGGACGTGACCCCGAGATCGCTGGCCACGCCCTCACCCTGCCCCGCCGCGAACTGCGCATTCTCGAATATATGGTCAGCAACCACGGCAAGTGGGTCACCAAGACGCAGATCTTCAACGCGGTCTACGGCATCTTCGAAGCGACATTCGACGAGAGCGTGATCGAGAGCCACGTCAGCAAACTGCGCAAGAAGCTCCGCGACCGCCTCGGCTTCGATGCAATCGTGGCCCGGCGTTACGTCGGATACCGCCTCGACATCCCGGCCGGCGAGACCATCGACGTGCCGATGCAGGAGCTCGACGAAGTCGGCATCCTGCTGAACAGGGCGCATACCGCCCCAGTGGCGTATCCGGCCGGAAACTGATCGGCAGAGCGCTGCCACTAAACCGACAACGGCCTCTGCGAACCACCTTCGCAGAGGCCGTTGTATTTTCAGCGACGTCGACGGCGAACAGAGGCGCGGCAGTACCGGCGCTGCGGCTCGCGTCTAAGTGCGATTCTAGAGGCTCGCTTCTGATTCACTCAGAAACCGGTAATACCCTAGGGCTTCTGCTGGAATTCTTCCTTCGACACGTAATTGAAGTCCTCGACAAGGACGTCCTGGACGACTTCGGCCTGCATTCGTTCGTTGACACGCTGCTTGATGGCCGTCGTGAGGATGGAGAGGTCGTAACGGGCGAGTTTTCTGAAATCGAGGCGGTCGTCGGCATAGATCCTGCGGAAGGCTTCATCGACGACGAACGGCTCGGGCGGAACGCTGAGCTGGTGCATGGTCCGCGCCTCCACCGTATAGACGAAGCGCGCGACGATGTAGCCCTGCACGTTGCCACTCTCGACCATCGGCACGCTCAGCGCCCGCGTCTTCTGGTACTGCAGCCCGTCAAGGTATTCGTCCTTTGCCGGCAGCAGGCTGCCATTTTCCTTCCAATAGGCCACGGCATAGCTCGTTCCCGCTGTGAGGATGCATACCCAGAGCCCGGCCAGCACGAGTCTGATCATTTTCCATCCTGTGCGGCGCGACCGGTATAGGTGCCATCCGACTCGGCATCCTTGATGGCCTTGACGATGATGGTCGCGACCTCGCGCACCGCATCGTAATGCATTTCCAGGATGGAACGGTTGCGCTCGAGCTTCTCGCGCAGCCGCTGAATCTCCTCGGTGATCTCGACCTCGCCGCCGAGGTGCATTCGCGCCCGCATCAGGCGGACGAATTCCAGCATGCTCCGGCTCTTCCGGGCGCTGAACTCGTCGAAGTCGACCTTCTTGCCCGTCGCCAGCGCGGCCGTCTCCTCTTCCACGATGCTTTCGAGCCGGCGGATCGCAGCCAGGAGGCCGCGTACCTCGTCCGATCTCGCCGCGTCCCCGCCGTCGTTCGCCACCTCGCCGCCGACATTCGGCAACAGCACGGGCAACAGGGCATCCCCCGACGCGGCGGCCGTCGTCATCGCCCCGGTGTCCACGGCCGGCTGTTCCAACACCATGGCCGCCGCGCCTTCTTGTGCCTGCATATGAAATTCACCCTTCAACTTCTGTGATCCATTCCCGGAACGTCATCCGGCCTTGCCCATAGTGTCCGGCCCCGGCGGATGCGCGGCAGCGAGCTGCTTGGCAATGCCGATGCCCTTGCCCTTTGCCAGCTGAGCACCAAGTTGCTCCGCCAGCATCGACTTCCAGACGCCGCCGGCCGTGCCTTTTCCAAAGACCTCCTCCGACTCCTTGGGCAGCATCGTCTCGACGAAGGTCTGGAGGATGAAGGCTTCGAACTTGCGGTACACCTCGCCGGATGCCGGCGCCTTGATCACCTGCACCGGCGCGCCGTTCACCGCACCCGACTGCGGTTCCGAAGCCTTCGCCGCGGATTGTTCGGCGGCGGCCGCAGCCTTGGCCTTGCCGACCTCCGCGTCCATCGTGGCGGCGAAATCCGTATCCGATGATTTCAACGCGTCGAGCTTCGCGGTGGCCGCGCGCTGCGTCGCGGGATCGGCGGCGTCGAGGACGTCGAGGACGAGGTCGGGTGTCGCTGTCACGATCATGTCTTGGTCCGGTTGGCTGGCCGTGGCGTCCACTCACGCACGGTGAGGCTTGTTCCCGTCATCTCCTCGAGCGATCGCTTCTCGGCGTCGCGAAGCTTGTCCGCGAGCGCCGCCTTCGCGACCTGCTCGAACTGCTTCACACGGCGGCTCTCCGCGCGAACCTGGTCGAGCTGCTGCGAGGCCTGGGCCTGAATGGTGCGAGCGCCGACGCTGGTTCTGGTCAGACGCCGCGCGATCGATTCGCTCGATGATCCCGCCGGCGGCTTTCCCTCGTTGAGAGTCCCGACCAACCATTCCTGCTCGTCCTGCAAGCTGCGCTCCTGCTGCCGCAGCTGCGCGAGCTGCCACTCGGACAGCCGAAGCTGGAGCTTCACGAGCGAGACCATGCGGCCGAGCTTGTCCGCGCGCGACGTCATGACCGATCACTCCGCCAGCCACGAGGAGACGCCGAGCATGAATTGCGTCAGGAGCTCGTCGCTGGTGAGGTAGAGCAGCAGGAAGCCGCCGAACAGCACGAAGGGCACGGAGATGAAATAGACCGGAATCGCCGGCGTCAGCTTGTTGATCAGGCCGACCGCCAGGTTGACGACGACCGAATAGACGATGAAAGGGCTGGCGATCCGCAGCGTCAGCACGAATGCCTCCGACAGCCGGCCGACGAGCTGGTCGAGCGGCATGCTGCCGCCGAGCCGGTCGCCCGGATGCCAGACGTCGTAGGAGTTCATCAGCCCGCGCAGGACCTGCCAGTGCTGGTCGGTCATGAAGAACAGCGTGGTGACGGACGTCATGATCAACGGCACCAGGGCCGGCGCCGGATCGGTGTCGCCGACCGGCGTCCCCGGGATGTTGCTCAGCCCGATCGCACTCGCCATTACAGTGGCCATGGTCTGGAGTGCGAGAAAGAACACGCGACCGCCGAGGCCGATGACGCTGCCGACCACGAGCTCGGAACAGATCAGCAGCACGAGGGTCAGCGGCGCCGCGTTCTCCGTGAGAGGTTTCAGGACAGCAATCAGGATCGGCGTCAGCGCGAATGTCGTGACGAGCGCGACGAACAAGCGGACCTGGGCCGGAACGTTGACGCTGGAATAGCCGGGCACCAGCATCAGGCAGGCACCGATGCGGCAGAACACGATGAACGTCACCAGCACGCTGTCGGTGAGGCCGCTGATCACGATATGGCTCCGAGGGCCCTGATCTCGGTGCTGCGCGCGACTTCGACATGCGACAGGATCGGCAGTGTCGGGAAGACCCGCTCCAGGATCATCCGGACGTAGGGACGCGCTTCCGGGGTCACCGCCAGCACCACGCTGGTGCCGTTCTCGGTGAACTTGCGGATCGCGGCGCTGGCTTCGGTCGCAAACTGCTCAATCAGGCGCGGATCGGCGTCGAATTCGACGACATCGCCCTTGGCGTCGCGCTTCAGGCTCTGGTGGAACGCGAGATCCCAACGGTTGCCGAGACGGACGACGTTGAGCACGCCGTTGTCGGAGAGATCGCCGCAAATCTGCTGGGCAAGACGTGTACGCACATGTTCCGCCACCTGCTCGGAGCGGCGAACATGGGGCGCGATCTCGGCGATGGCTTCGAGGATCAGATGGAGGTTGCGGATCGACACGCGCTCGGCCAGCAGGATCTTCAGGATCGCCAACAGCCCCGAATACGATATCTGCGACGGGCAGAGATCCTCGACCAGGCGCTTGTATTCGGGATCGAGCCTGTCGAGCAGGCCGCGCATGTCCTTGTAGGACAGGAGCTGGGCGAGGTTGGCCCTGATCACTTCGCTCAGATGCGTGAGCAGCACCGACAGATTGTCGACCGGCTTGCAGCCCTGACGCTTGACCTCGTCGGTGAACGCGTCCGTCACCCACAGCGCCTTCATGCCGAAAGCCGGCTCGATCACCTCTTCGCCGGGCACGTCGGGCTTGCCGTCCTTGTCGACCAGCACCAGCACTTCGCCGAGCCGGAGCTCGCCCTGGGCGACACGGGTGTCGTGGATCCGGATCTGGTATCCCTTGGGATCGATCGACAGATTGTCGGTGAGCTTGATCTCGGGAACCACGAAGCCGTACTGCTTGGCGAACTTCTTGCGGATCTTGGCCACGCGGTGCGCCAGTTCGTTGCGCGAGCCCAGCAGATGGACCGAGAGGTGCCCGCCGAGCGCCAGCTCGATCTCCGCGGTCTTGAGCGATTCCTTGACGGATTCCTTGGCATCGACCTGGGCACGTTCGTCGGCCTTGCGCGCATCTTCCTTCTGCTTCAGGGCTGCCTGCCGCCTCGGCAGCGAATACCCGACGAAGGCCATGACGCCGCCGAGCAGCAGGAAGGGCGCCGTCGGCAGCCCCGGCATCAGGGCGAGCACGAACATCATCAGCGCGGCGGCCGACACCGCGCGCGGATAGCCGCCGAGCTGCCGCAACACCGCCTGCTCAGCCGACCCCCGGGTGCCGCCCTTCGAGACGAGCAAGCCCGCCGACAGCGACACGATCAGCGCCGGCATCTGCGTTACCAGGCCGTCGCCGACGGAGAGCTTGGTGTAGACGTCGGCGGCGCGTGCCAGCGTCAATCCGTGATGCGTCACGCCGATGATGATACCGCCGAAAATGTTGATCGCGGTGATGATCAGGCCGGCGACGGCGTCGCCACGAACGAATTTCGAGGCGCCGTCCATGGCGCCGAAGAACGCGCTCTCCTCTTCCAGCTCTCGCCGCCGGCGCTGGGCTTCCTTGTCGTCGATCAGGCCCGCGGACAGATCCGCGTCGATCGCCATCTGCTTGCCGGGGATGGCATCCAGAGTGAAACGGGCGCCGACTTCGGCGATACGCGTTGCGCCCTTGGTGATCACGACGAAATTCACCGTGACCAGAATCGCGAAGATGATCAGGCCGATGACGAAGTCACCGCCCATGACGAACTTCGAGAAGCCGGCGACGACATGGCCCGCGGCGTTTTCCCCCTCCCCGCCGCGCGACAGGATCAGGCGGGTCGTTGCGACGTTGAGCGCAAGCCGCAGGATCGTCGCGATCAGGAGCACGGTCGGAAAGGCCGAGAAATCGAGCGGGCGCTGGATCCAGAGCGCGACCATCAGGATCAACGCCGAGAGCGCGATCGAGAATGCGAGGCCGAGATCGATCAGGATCGGCGGTATGGGCAGGAACAGGATCGTGAGCATGGCCACGATGCCGCCGGCGAAAAAGGCGTCGGCGCCCAATCGTCGCGGGGTCGGCAGGCTAGCAGCTAACGTATCGGACATGGGTCACCGGCAGAGGATCCGGCCCGTAATCTGCCGTGCAAAGCTTACGCGGGGGTGGTGGCAGGGGGGCAGAGGCGGCCGGGACCGCCCGGATCAGAAGCCGCGCTCGATGTGCGAATAGACCATCTCGGTGAAGGTGGAGAGATGGGCTCCGATGAAGGAGCCAGAGACGGCGACGACCACGAGAATGACGATGATCTTCGGAACGAAGGTCAGCGTCACCTCCTGGATCTGGGTCAGCGCCTGGATCAGCGCGATGATGGTGCCGACCAGCATAGCGGCACCGACGGCAGGCCCGGAGGCGACGATGATGGTCCAGATCGCCGCCTGGACGATGTCGAGAGCATCCCGTTCGTTCATGACTGGCTGATCGTGAGACCGGGGCCGATCGCGACCTTCGTGCCGTTCTCGAGTGTTGCGATGGAGCCGTCGCTGTTGATGGAAACCGAAGCGACCTTGCCGCTGAAGCTCGCTCCGGTCGAGTCCGTGAAGCTGACGGTCTTTCCAATCAGCCCATTGGCCTGCGACAGCGATTGCGAAGACAGCAGAGCGTCGAGCTTGTTATTGGTCTGCATTGCCTGCTCGACCGACGAGAGCTGCGCAAACTGGCTCATATATTGCGAGGTATCCATCGGATTGGTCGGATCCTGATTCTTCATCTCCGCGATGAGGAGCTGAAGAAATGTGTTGTAATCGACGCCCGTGCTCGACGTCGTCGTCGTCGTGCTGGTCGACTTGCTGGTGCTATCGGTCGCGCTGGTGACGTTCATGTCGCTCTCCGCTGTCAGGCAGCCTCGAATGGGGAATCGATCTTGGCGCCGGCCAGGATGGCCTGCTCCACCGGAAACAATGCCCGGATCCGCTTGAGCGCCTCGAAATAACGGGTCGCCCCGACCAGGTCGTCGACCGCGCCAAGCCCAACCAGCATCTCCTGGCTCTCGCACACCGCGAGCAGAGCTGCGTGATGCTGCCCGTAGAGAGCCGAAGCATCCCGGACATCGGTCGGATTCATCAGCATGAGCTGGACGATGAAATAGAGCTGCCGCAGCGCCGTGGTGGCGTCCGAGGCCTGCATGATCTGCCCTTCGAGCAGGAACATCACGTCATTGACGAGCTCGACGGAGACCTTGCGGTCCACGCGCAGCACCGCGCCGTTGATGTAGACCCGTTCGCCCGCACGCAAGGATATCTTCATCAAAGTGCGTCTCGGATCAGGCGATTGATTTCGATGAGCTGGATCACGTCATTCGACTTTTCTTCGCGAAGGCGGTCGGCTTCCTTGACCACCCACAGCCCGATCGAGATGATGTCGGCGCGCAGCTTCTCCGGAAGCCCGTTTTCCGGGTGCGCGAGATCCTCGATGAAGATCGTCCACAGCCGCCGCACATAGAGCAGGCTCTCGACCAGATCCTCGAGGCTGAAGCGGTCCTCCTGGATCCGCTCGAGCCGGTCGATGCCGAGGCTGAGCGCCTGCCGCTCGCGGCCCCGCGCTTCATAGCCGCTCTCGTCGACGACCGCTTCATAGGCTTCAAACGTCATCAGGACAACTCTGCGCAGGAGACCGAACAACAAGACAAGGGTTACGCGCCTTACGAAGGAGCTGGACTTAGAGATAGTTGATGAGGCTGATCTTCTGGAGCTGCGAGGTGAGCGCAAGTGCCGTCTGGATCTGCGTCTGCAAGGTGTTGACCCTGACCGATGCTTCCGTCGGATCGACCTTCTCTATACCGACGATCTGATTGTTCAGAATATCCTGCTGCGTCTTGAGCTTGTCGGTTGCGGAGGTGATCCGCTGCTGGACCGTGCCGATGTCGCCGCCGAGGGTCGCAAGGTCAGTGATGGCGTTTCCGACAAGGCCGATGGCCTTGTCCACGACAACCTGGAACGTCGCTTGGTCCAGGTTCGCGTTCCCGAGATCTGCCATCATGGTGTAGGCCTCGGCGAGCTTGCGGAAGCCTGTCTGATTGGCGCTGACGGAGGTATCGGCGATCTCGGTCGTGGAGATCCGGCTTTGCATGACCTGGTCGGTAGCCGATGACCAATTGGTGTTCCAGGCCGGGCTCGCGAACTCCGCATCGAAGGTGGTGTCGAGGAAGGTCTGCATCTGGGCCGGGGTGATGGTGTTCACGCTGGGCGATGATTGCGAGAAGCCGAAGGTCGCAAGAAAGTCGGCGTCGACCTGGTTCTTGCTGGCCGAGCCCGCGGTGTAGGCCGTGATCGGCGTGTTCTGCGTGTTGATGCCCGAGAAGAGAGACGAGCCGTTATAGGAGACGTTCAGCGCGCCAATCAGATCCTGGAGGTTTGAGGACGCAGGCGGCAGGATGATCCGCCCGCCGCCGTCGGTGCTGCGCGCCGCGATCAGGTCCTTGAGGAAGTCCGTTGCGGTCGAACCAAGCTGGGTGATGCGGCTCTGCGTGATGTCCAGGCGTCCCGAGACCAGCCCGTTGGTATCGACGAGCTGATCGGCGAAGCTCAAATCCGCCCGCAGGGTGACGTCGCCTCCCGTCGTGGCACCAAGCTCGAGGCCGACATCGGCGAAACGGCCAGTGGTGGCTTCCTTCGAGGCCTTGGCCAGCGCGGCCTGATTGTTGGTAATCGAGGACCTCAAGGACGAAGACAGCATCAAGGTCGAGATGTAGTTTGCGCTCATCATGACTTAATTTCCCACGGCGGCCAGCAGGCTCTGCAACATTTCGTCGACGGTCGAGATGATCTTCGACGAGGCCGAATAGGTGCGTTCGACCTGAAGCATCAACGACATCTCGTCGTCCATGTTGACGCCGCTGACGTTCGACAGCGCCGCCGTGCTGCGGTCGAGCAGCGTTTTTTGATAGGTTACGTTGGAGTCGGCGGTCTTGCGCTGGTTTTCGATCCAGCTCGTCGACGACGACGCGAAGTCGATCAAGCTGCCGTTCGGCTTGCCTTGCGTGGTCGCATCGAACGGTTGCGACGCATCCATGGCGCCGATGAGCTGCTGCAGCCGGGCCGAATAACCGCCGTTGCCGGCGGTATTGTATTGGTATGCGGCGTTGCCGCTGATCGCGCCATCGCGCAGCAGATTAGGATTGCCGCCTTGGGCGGGATCGACCGATGCGGCGACGGAAATCGTACCAGCGAGGCCCACCAGGACGGTGGCGCTCGCCGGCATCGCCGGTGCGCCGGGATAGGTGAAGAGACCGGGGACGTCGGGCAGTGTCGGAACAGGCGACTGGTCACTTTCCTTGAAGGCATCGACCAGGCCGCGCGCGATTTCGTCGAGCTGGCTCTGGTAAGTAACCGTATCATTGTCGCGCAGCTGCGCCAGGCCAGCAAGCTTGCCGGACTTGAGCGACATCGCTGAATTGGCGCCGGTCACCGGAACGCCGTCGATATAGACGGCATTGCCGGTGGTGCCGGCCGTATAGGCGTTCGTCGGCGCAAAGCTCACCGTTCGCGCCGTCTTGTCGAACAGCACGACGCCGCTATCGGTATAGAGCGCCGCGTCTCCGTTGGGACGGGTCGACATCGTCACGCCGAGCTCCTGCGACAGCTGCGAGACGATGCTGTCGCGCTGGTCGAGGTAGTCGGTGATGTCGTCGCCGGAGATCGTCCCCTTCACGATCGCGGTGTTCACGGTCTGGAACTGGGAGAGCAGCCGATTGATGTTTTGAACCGACGTATTCATGTCAGCATCTGCGCCCTCCCGGACCGACTGCACGGTCTGGGTCGCCTGGTTGAGCGCGGTCGCCATGTCCTTGGCAGACGTGACCGCCGCCTGCGCCAGCGTGGTGTTGTCCGGCGCGTTGGCATATTGCTGGAGCGCCTTCTTCAGCGCATTGAGCTGCGCCGTCGGCGACTGGTCGAGTTCCGGATCGTCCACCGTGGCAGATGCGATCTTCTGGAGACCGTCAAGGATCGCGCTCTGCTTGGCCGACGTCGAGGTTGCGGTCAGCACGTTGGTGTAAAGACCCGAGCTGGCGGCGCGCTGGATCGCCGCCACGTAGACGCCGGTTCCCGGGAGATTGTCCAGGACGGCAATCTTGCGCGAATAGCCGGTGGAGCTGGCACCGGCGATGTTGCGCGAGATGACCGACGACTGGATGCCCGACGCCATCAACGAGGAGCGGGCGGATTCGAGAGCGGCGGTAAGGTTCATGATCTGCTCTTGCCGGGGACGGGCGCTGAAGAAATCAGCGCTTCAGGTTAACGACCACGTCCAGCAGATCGGCGCCGGTCTGGAACGATTTCGAGTTCGCGGTGAAGCCGCGCTGCGCCTCAATCATCGAGGTCAACTCGTCCGCGAGATCGACGTTGGAATCTTCCAGAGCACCCGACTGGATGGTGCCGAGCCCGCTCTTGCCAGACACATCGACCTGCACGTTTCCAGAATCCAGGTTCGGCGAGTAGACGTTGCCGACTTCGGGCGTCAGACGGTCGGGACTCGGAACGGTGGCGAGCGCGATCTGGAAGCTCGGCAGCGTGGTGCCGTTCTTCAGGACGGCGGTGACCACACCCTTGTCGTCGATGTTGACCTTCTCGACAGCGGAGGGCGCGTTGCCGTCGACGGTCGCCTTGAAGTCGAAACTGGAGGCGACCTGGGTCATGGCCGAAAGGTCGATGTTGAAGGCAGCCGAACCACCGGGGATCGCCACCGTAAGCGATGTCGCGCTCGGCGGCGGGCCGACCAGATCGAGCTTGCCTTTTCCGGTCGAGCTTACGTCGAACTTGAACGTCGTGGCAGCGCCGTGCACTGTAAGCACGTTGCCCGCGGGATCGTAGACCTCGACGTCCCACGTATTCGCGCCGGTCTTGGCCGCATAGACGTCGAGCGTCACGGCGTTGCCGATGTTGTCGTAGGTCACCATCGACGTCTTCGACGTGTAGTTACCCGGGCCCGCCGCAGCGGCCGGTGCAGCAACGATTGCCGCACTCGGATCCAGGTTGGCGGCCACGGTGGCCTTGGTCGAGGGTGACGCCTGCAGCGCCATCTGATTGACGTTGATGACCTGCAGGTTGCCGAAACCGTTGGCGGAAGTGTTGGGCACGGCGCCGTTCTGGATGTTGTAGCCCATCAGCTGGAAGCCGGCGGCGTTGACGAGGTTGCCCGTGTTGTCTGGCACGAACGCACCGGCGCGCGTCAGGAAGTTGTTGCCGTTCGGATCCTGCACGACGAAGAAGCCGTTGCCCTGGACCGCGAGATCCGTCGCCGAGGTCGTAAATTGGTAATTGCCGGCATCGCTGATCGCGTAGCGCACCGTGGTCTCGACCGCGCCGGAATCGTAATTGCCCGAGCCGCTCTTCAGGATCAGCGAGGAAAACTCGGTCGAAGCCCGCTTGTAGCCGGTGGTGTTGACGTTCGCGATGTTGTCCGAAACCGTCGACAGCTTGTTGGACTGCGCGCTCATCCCGGAAACGCCGGTGCGCATAACACCATACAGGCTCATGAATTGGGCTCCTTTGGTAGGTTGCGGTTACAATGGAGGCTGTTGCTTGCGCGGGGCTGATGATTGGGAGCGATACACAATTTGATGTCGGCTCCTTAGGTCGTCTTGGGCTGACAGAACGAGCGCGCCTTGTCGGTCCACGCGCCGAAGCCGCTGGAGACGAGATGCGCAACGATGTGGCAGACGTAGCGCTTCTGTGCCGGCTGGTTGTTGGGGCCTGCATTGTAGCGGGCGACTGCCATGGTCCAACTGCCCTCGCGCTGCTTCAGCTCCTTCAGGAAGCGCGCGGCGTAGTCGACATTCCCTGCGGGATCGAACATCGCCCGGACCGAGGCGAACTTGTCGCCGTGATAGTAATGATTGATCTGCATGCAGCCGAGGTCGATCAGCTTGATCCCCTTGGCTCGCATGGCCTCGAAGTTGGCGATCGCGTCGTTCATGTCCTTGGCGAACACGGTCTGTCCTTCGGCGCCGAGCGCGTAAGGATGAAGTGCGCCGCGCCGCCCCGTCTCGGTCAGGCCGACCGCGTAGAGAATGCCGAGCGGAATTCCGTGCTGCCGGGACGCACGCGCCATCTCGCGCTCGCACGGGCGCGAATTGTCGGTCGCAGCGGTCGCGACGCCGGCGTTACAGATAAACAGGGCCGCGACGAAGCTGCGGCGCCACGTCCTGGTCATGACGCGTCTCCTCGTTGGACCGGCGCTCCTGTCGGGCCTGCTTCGCGCCGCCGTCCGCTTGTCCCGACGAATTGCTCGTACCGTCGAACGTGCCTTGCGACTGCGGCGATGGCTGTTGCTGGCTCGAGAGCTGCGGCTGCGACTGACCGGAGCCGCTCTGGAATCCATCCAGCGAGCCGTGCTGGACGGGCGCGACGTCGGCGACGTAGCCCGCCGACTGCATCAGATCGCGGATCGAATCGCGCTGCTGATCCAGCATCTGGCTCGTGTCCTTGCGCTCGGCGGCGAGGTGGACGGACACCTCGTTGCCGACGAGACGAAGGCGCACGGTGACATTGCCGAGCGCGGGCGGCTCGAGATTGATGGTCAGGATCTTGAGCGGCTGATCCGGCGCATTGACTTGGGACGCTGCAAGATCCGGGGCCGCGGACGCCGCCGGTGCCGGAGATTCCTTCAGCTCGACGACGACGGCGTTGGCAACTTGTTGCGGCGCATTGAATTGCGCCGGCGGCAGATGGGTTTCTTGCTGGACCACGGTGACCTTAGTCGTCTCGGGCAATGGGTCCCGCGCCGAAGCCTTGGCGGCACGCTCGACATTGGCCGCGACGGTCTCAAAGCCGGGCGCCGTTGCTTTCGGCGATGGCTCACTGCCGTCCGTCGATGTCGCCCGGGCGCTGGTCGCCGCGTGCGAATCCGCGGCCTGCGAATGCGCGCCGGTCGGAGCCACGAGAGATGGGGGCTCGGCTGTCGTCGCCTTCGCCGTGCCAATGGCCTGAACGTCGCGCTTCGTCGTGGAAGACCGCTCGTCGCGCCCGGACGCATCCTTCTTGTCGCCGGCCGGGGCTTGCATCTGCGGCATCACGACCGGCGGCCCGGCGACGATCTCCTGCCCGATGATCCCGGCGATGCTCGATCGGCTCTGGACGTCGGCCTGCTCGGTATGATCGAGGGGTCCATGTTTCCCGGACGACTTGTCGGTCTTTTTGTCGGAAGGTTTTTCGGTGGTCTCTTCGCTGGATCTGCGCTCTTCGACCGCCGCGATACGTTGGTGCACCGTCTCGTCGCTCGCGTTGTCCTTCCCGCTCTGATGCGCCGGGCGCGTCCGCAGCGTTCCGGCTTTCACGGCCGTGTCGCTGCCCTCGTCGTTGAGCGCGCGCTTCGCAAGATTCGAGACGGTGTGCAGCAGATCGTTGAAGGACGAGTCCGCCTGCGCTTTCGTCCCGGCGCTCTTGCCGGAGCGCGATGTGCCCCGCATGTTGAGGCTTTCGGCGAGACTCGAAAAGACCTGTCCGGAGGTTCCACTGAGCTTCGTCATGGACGGCGATCCCTGGTGAGAAGTTCGAGCTCGCCGAGCTGCCTCTGCGCGCGCGCAAGCGTTGCAGTCGACGACGCCAGATCGAGACGCGCCGGCGTGACCGGAGGCTTGTCGGCTGCGGCGGCGGATCCGCCGGCGAACGGCTTGCGAACGTCGAGTGCGAGCTGCACCGTTGCATTCAGAAAGGGAATGTCGCGCTCGGGCAGCTTCGACCGGTCGAGCACCTTCAACTCGGCGAGACCGCCGTCATATTCGTCGGCGAGCGCCCGCGCCACGCCGCGGAACAAATGCGCCCGCTCGCGCTCCGCCGAGGCGTCGGCGCTGAGAGTCAGGGCACGCTCGCCGGCAAGCCGGGTCACGGCCAGCCCTCCCCGCACCATCGCGGTCCGCGCAATCACGAGATAGAGCTTGAGGCGGCTCGCGCGGTCGATCTGCTCCAGCAGGGTGGTGATCCGCGCAAACCGGCGCTCGTCGAGCGCGAGGGTCGACTGCGTCAGGCCCGTGGAAAAACGCTGCCAGAAGTCCCCGGCATAGACCGAGTTGTGGTAGTGCCTGATATAAGCCAGCGCCAGGAACTCGAACTTGTCGAAATCCTCGGCTTGCCCGACCAACAGGATCTCGCGCCGCAGCGCTGCCTCCTCCACCAATGTGCCCGGCAAGAGCAGGCGCGCGTCATCCAGGCGCTCGATTGCAAGCGATGCCTCGGCGCGTGCGAACAGCGCGCCCTGGACCAGCGCGACCTGCCCGCCCAGGCCCGACGGAATCGTCCGCGGCTTGACGTCCTTGAGCAGCTCGCGCGCTTCGTCCTGACGACCCTCGACATAGGCAAGCGCGCCATCGAACAGCCGTCCATCGACGTTCAGCTTGTCGCGCGGCAGCTTGCGGATGATTTGCGGCGCGCCGCCGCTGAGCAGGTAGATGACAGCGGCCTGGCCGTTCTGCGGGTTGCTCCACACGCCCGGATCGGCGGCAAGAAATTTTTCGCCGATCTGCCGGATCAATGCGCCGTGGCTACCGTGTGCTGCGGTATCGCCATTGGCGATGCCGTCTTGCACGGCCTGCAACGCCCGAACGAGCTCATATGGCTCGACCGACGCCGGTGCCGGTTCGGCGAATGCACCTGCCGCCGTGAACGGCAGCAGCATCAGCAGCGCGGCGCGGAGAAGAGGCCTGGTCAAGGACGCTTCTCCCGGACCATGATCTCGATCCGACGATTCTGCGCGGCCGCGGGATCGTTTTGAAGTTTCGGCCGCCGGTCGGCGTAACCCTCGACATGCTCGATCCGCTGCCCATCGACGCCGGAGCGGACCAGCATGTAATAGGCCATCTGCGCACGGGCCGTCGACAGCCGCCAGTTGTCGTAGGTCTCCGAACGGTACGGCCGGTTGTCGGTGTGGCCGCGGACGATGATCAGGCCGGGACGCTTTGTCAGCAGCGGGCCGATCTTGTCGATCACACGGATGAGCTCGGGCCGCGGCTCAGCCGAGCCGACCGCGAACATGCCGAAATTCGCATCGTCGGTCAGGCTGATCAGCAGGCCTTCCTCGACCTGACGCACCTCGGCCACCGGTCCCGCGCCGGCCTTGACGTCCGACAGCGCATCCGCGATCGCCGATTGAAGCTGCTTGACCGCTAGTTGCTGGGCCTGAGCCGCGTCGCGCGGCTCGGATTCCTTCGTCGTGTCGTTGGGACGCGGCTGGGTGGCGGCATTGGCTTGATTACCAGCCTGGGCGCCCGGCTGCGCGCTCCCTTCGCGTGAGGCCTGCGACGCCGCGGACCCCGGCGGCAGCAGAGGCGACAGGCTTGCGGACGACGCATCGGCGTTCGGAGCGACACTTCCGCCGGCATCGTCCTGCCTGGGTCGGCGTGCCTGCGGCTCGACCTGGCCCGTGCCGGACGCAGTGTCACGCGCGAGTGAATTCGGCTTAGGCTCGAGCTCTGGCTTGGGCTTGGGCTCGGCCTCGATGATGCGATCGGCATCTTTGGCTGCCTGCGGCGCAAGCTTCCAATAGCCTGGATCGAACGGGTCGCGGTAAGCGTCGCCTCCCTTGAGGCCATCCTCCTCGGCGGACGTCAGAGCGCCGGCGCGCCGCTGCCCCGAGGCCTGGTTCGCGCTGCTGGCGATCTCGGCAAGCGTCGTATAGGGATCACGGAACAGGACCTTCTCCTCGTAGAAGGGCGGCTTCTCGGCCGTGGGAGAGTCACCGCGACGTTCCTCGCTCGGTCCTCCCGGCTGGCGCCTGCCGTCCTGGCCGTCGAACGACGACGGCTCTTTCTTGGAGAGATCCTTGAGACCCTTCGGGGCAGGTGCGTTTTCCGCGAGCTTGATCGGATTGAAATAGCTCGCGACCACCTGCTTCTGATCCTGGTTGAGCGCATTGATCAGCCACATCACCAGGAAGAACGCCATCATCGCGGTCATGAAGTCCGCATAGGCGATCTTCCAGACGCCGCCGTGCGGCTTCTCGTCGTCGAAGGCGCTGCGCCGGCGGATGATGACGAGTTCTGACTTGACCTCATTCATGACGGACTACCGGCGCGCCTCTTTCAGGCGCTCGCTCCAGGCCGAGATCTGCGTCTCTATCACCGTCTGGTCGGCCACGACGCGAACCTCAAAAGTATCGGCGGCCTCATACTCGAAACCCGTTCGCCGCGCCGTCCCGAGCTGCGTCTTCACCAGGTCGAGCAGTTCGCTCGGGCCGGTGACCTTGAATACCGGCACCGGCGAATTGCCGGTCAGCGCCGCAATCTGCTCGACCAGCGACCCGATCGCCTTGTCGCGGACCGCATCGGCGAGGAACGGCAGCAATATCCGCGCAACGGAGCTCGCGATGTTGGTTTCGATTTCGCGGCAAGCCGTCTCGAAGCCGCTGACGACCGCCACCGCCTGCTGGTCGGACCACTTGGCCCGCTCTTCGCCGAGCCGGATCGCACTGCGAACTCTTTCTTCGGCGATCCTGGACTCGCCCTCCGCGACGCCGGCCGCATGGCCGCGCCGAAAAGCGTCGTCCAGGAGATTGGCCGCCGGGGGTTCCGCCTTCGGCGCCGGAGGCGGCGACTGAAGCTGCGGCTGCGACTGCGGTTGCGAATGGGTCTGAGGCTGCGGCTGCGGCTCGCGCCGGGCTTCCTTGGGCCTCGTCAGCACATCCTGGATTTTGGGCGGCGGTGGAGGCGGAGGCGATTTGACCCGCCCGTTCGCGTCGAACTGCGTCAGGAGCTTTCCGATTGCCGCGTTCATGCCGCCTCCTCGCGTCGCATCCAGTCTTTAAGGATTGCTGCCGCCTGCATCTGATCGAGACGGACGATCTGCTCCAAGCGCTTCTGCGGCGTTCGCTGCATCTTGCCTTCGAGGTCTTCGACCAGGTTGAGCTCGGCCTCCTCGCTGTCCGCCAATGCAAGGGCGCCGGCGGCCGACTCGAGCTGGGCAGCTTCCGCCGCCTCGGTCTGCTCCTGCGCCGCGCGGTGGGTCAGAATGCCGTTGACCGCGGGACGAAGTCCGAACCACACCAGCATCGAAGCTACGGCCAGGATCGTGACTGCGTTGATGACGCTGCCGAGCTGCTTGTTGATCATCTCGACGAAGCTGATCGGCGGCACCGGTGCCAGTTCGCGCGAGCCTTCGATGAAATCGACGGCCGTCACCTGGATCTGGTCGCCGCGCGCCTTGTCCAGCCCGCCGGCCGTGGCCGCGAGTTGGCTGATCTCGGCGAGCTTGCTGTCGAGGATGGCCTGGTTGCTCTTGTCGCCCAGGTCGGCAATGAGCCGCCCGCGGTTCACCAGCACGGCAATGAACAGCTTCTTCACCGAATAGCCGTCGCTCACCGTCGTCGTGGTCTTGGACGAGACCTCGAAATTGGTGACGTCCTCGCGGCGGGTCTTGTCCTCGCTGGAGTTCTTGGTGCCGCCGGCGTTCACCTGCTGGTCGGGAAGATTCTGCTGCACCGTGGTCGGCTGCGAACGGTCTGCGTTCTGTGACTTCTCGTTCTCGCGGACGTTCCGGACCGAGCGCTCGGCGCGGCTTTCGGGATCGTAGACGGTTTCGTTGATCTGCCGCTTGTCGGTGGAGAGCTGCGATGCAACGCTCACTTCGAAATTGTCGAGGCCCAGATACGGCGTCAGCGCCTTGCGGATGTTTTCCTGAACCATTCCGCCGACCGTCTTCTGCAGGCTCGCCATTTTAGTCGGAGCGGCAGTAGCCTCGTCCTCTTCCGCAAGCAGCATCGAACCGTCGGCGTCCAGCACCGTGACCTTGTCGCGGCTCATGCCCGGAATGGCCGCCGCGACGAGATGACGGATCGACTGCGCCGTGCGTGCTTCGATCGCGCCGTCGGTGCGCAGTACGACCGATGCCGAAGGCGGCTGCTGCGTCGCGCGGAACGACCCGCGCACCGGCATCACGATATGCACCCGCGCCGCCTTCACGCCCTTCATCAACTGCACCGTGCGCGCGATCTCGCCTTCCAGCGCCCGGAGCTTGGTGACCTCCTGCATGAACGAGGTCAAACCGAGCGAGCCAATCTTGTCGAACAGCTCGTAGCCGGAATTGGCGCTGGTCGGCAGCCCCTTCTCGGCGAGCAGCATCCGCGCCTGCATGGTCTGGCTCGGACGCACCGAGACTGCGTCGCCGGCAGTGTTGACGTCGAAGGTGATGTTTTGCTCGCGCAGCGCTGCACCCATGCGCGTCACGTCTTCGCGGGAAAGGCCGGTATAGAGCGTTTCGAATTCAGGCCGGCTCAGATAATAGGCGCCGCCCACGACGGTGACGAGAACGGCGAAACCGATCAATCCCAAGGCCATCAGGCGTCGCGGCCCAAGCTCGAGCAGATTGTTGAGCAGTTGCTGTACCTGCGCACGACTGAGCAGCATGTGACCTCGTACCAATGCGAACGTAGAGGACACTCTGCTGCCAACCTTGTCTGAAGGTTGTGCGAGACCACGAATGTGTCGGTTCGCCGGCGAGGCGTTGCAATTTTACAAGAGACTGAGTGACGCAATCGCGCGCATCGGCAACAGGCGGACGGCCGGTCGCGTTGCGGTGCGATCGGCGACGGCATGTTGCCTGGGATGTGGCGTCAGGAGATCGATGGGGGCACGTCGTGTGCCGTCAGATCCGCCGTTCATGGCGGAGACCGTGCCCCCTGGGGAGCACGGTCGTTTTCGAAGCCGCGACTTAGCGGAACAGCGACAGGATGCTCTGGCTGTTCTGGTTGGCGATCGAGAGCGCCTGAACGCCGAGCTGCTGCTGGGTCTGGAGCGCCTGAAGGCGGGTCGATTCCGCGTTCATGTCGGCGTCGACGAGCTGGCCGACACCGCGGTCCACGGAGTCCATCAGGGTCTTGACGAACTCAGTGTTGGTCGCGAGGCGGTTCTTGACGGCACCGAGATTGGCGGCGGCCGAGGCCACCGAGTTGATGCCAGTGGTGACCTGCGCGATGTAACCATCGAGCGTGGTCTGGTCAACTGCCGAGTCGGTCAGCGCGGAGATGCTCATCGTGTCGATCGACGGAGAGGTCGAACCGGCCGTGTCCAGAATGCCGCCCTGCGCCGAGGTGTAGAGCGAGTAGTTGGCGGTGGTCACGGTGATGGAGCCGATGGTGGGCGTACCGCCGACACGTGAGTACGACGACACCAGGTTGAAGGTCGTCGGCGTGGTGGCGGTCGTGCTCAGCCAGTTGATGCCGTTGAAGGTCGCAGAGTTGGCCTTGAGCTTCATGTCCTGCTGGATCTGGGTGATGTCAGCCTGGATCTTGGTGCGGTCGATACCGGCGGTCTTGGCTTCGACCAGCAGCGCCTGGAGCTTGGTCAGGCCGGAGTCCTTGTCGCCGATGACCGAGGTCAGCGCGGTATATTCGGTGTCGACGGTCGCAGCCGACAGACCGAGCGAGTCGGAGACCGCGGAGAGCGCGGCGTTGTCGGAGCGCATCGACGTCGCGATCGACCAATAGGCAGCGTTGTCCGAGGCCGTGGAGACGCGCATGCCGGTCGATATCCGGTTCTGCGTCGTCGCGAGCTGCGAGCTGACGTTGCGAAGGGTCTGCAGCGCGGTCATTGCAGACGAGTTGGTGAGGAGGCTAGAACCCATTTTGATGTCCCTTTGGAGATTGAATTAAATTTGGGGACATACCGGACTTGCACCGGTACGGCAGGGCGGCGTCATGCCTTTGGGCTGCGCAAAAGCGTCAAGGCCCAACCTGTCGTAACGGCGACGATAGCCCGTGAAGCTTGTGCGAGGCTTGTGGCTCTGTGTCTTTGCCGCAACAAGGCGGCCGAAATTGCGGCGCGCGACGTCACGCCAAAACAAGAGGGCCGCGCTTCGCAAGAAGCGCGGCCCTCTTCCCGGATGGTTCGGAGGTTAGCGGAACAGCGACAGGATGCTCTGGCTGCTGTTATTGGCGATCGAGAGCGCCTGCACGCCGAGCTGCTGCTGGACCTGGAGGGCCGACAGGCGGGTGGACTCCTGGTTCATGTCGGCGTCGACGAGCTGGCCGATACCGCGATCCACGGAGTCCATCAGCGACTTCACGAAGTCCGTGTTGGTCGAGAGCCGGTTCTTGACAGCACCGAGATTGGCGGCGGCCGAGGCCACCGAGTTGATGCCAGCGGTGACCTGCGCGATGTAGCCATCGAGCGTGGTCTGGTCAGCCGCCGAGTCGGTGAGCGCGGAGATGCTCATCGTGTCGATCGACGGAGCGGTCGAGCCGGCCGTGTCCAGAATGCCGCCTTGAGCCGAGGTGTAGAGCGAGTAGTTGGCGGTGGTCACGCTGATGGAGCCGATGGTGGGCGTACCGCCGACACGCGAGTACGACGACACGAGGCTGAAGGTCGTCGGCGTCGTGGCGGTCGTGCTCAGCCAGTTGATGCCGTTGAAGGTCGCCGCATTGGCTGTCGCCTTCATCTGCTGCTGGATCTGGGTGACGTCGGCCTGGATCTTGCTGCGGTCGATACCGGCGGTCTTGGCTTCGACCAGCAGGGACTGGAGCTTGGTCAAGCCGGAGTCCTTGTCGCCGATGACCGTGGTCAGAGCGGTATATTCGGTGTCGACGGTCGCGGCCGACAGACCGAGCGAGTCGGAGACCGCAGAGAGCGCGGCGTTGTCGGCGCGCATCGAGGTCGCGATCGACCAGTAGGCAGCGTTGTCCGACGCGGTCGAGACGCGCTGGCCGGTGGAGATGCGGGTCTGCGTGGTAGAGAGCTGCGAGCTCACAGACCGCAAGGTCTGGAGTGCGGTCATGGCGGTCGAGTTCGTAAGCAGGCTTGACATTGCGAATGTCCCTTTATGTACGCGTTACATTTTCACGAGGGGACATACCGGGCTTTCACCGGTACGGAGGGGCGGCATCATGCCTTTGGACTGATGTGGGTGTGGTCCAACCCGCCGTGACGCATTGCTAGCACGCCGAATCTTGCGCGCAGATTAAGATCGGATTGAATTACGATGTAAAATCAGATGGTTAACGGTACCTATTGCTAACTATAGTCCGGTACTTCTCGCTAACCATAACGCTCCCTCTGGCGCTCGTTGCCGTTACGAGAACGACCGCACCAGTCCGGAGGCGAGAAGATTCCAGCCGTCGATCAGCACGAAGAACAGCATCTTGAATGGAAGTGCGAGGATCGTTGGCGGCATCATCATCATGCCCATCGACATGGTCAGCGTCGCCACGATCATGTCGATGACGAGGAACGGCAGGATGATGAGAAATCCGATCTCGAACGAACGCCTGAGCTCCGAAATCATGAAGGCCGGAATGATGACGCGCATGTCGACGCGCTTGTCGTCGAACTTCCTGCGGAAGCTCTCCGCGGCCAGCGATTCGAAGGTCTGCAGATCCTTGTCACGAACATGGGCCAGCATGAATTCGCGGAACGGATCAGTGATCTTCAGATAGGCCTCTTCCTCCGAGATTTCGTTCTTCATCAGCGGCTGGATGCCGGTTTCCCAGGCGCGGTCGAACGTCGGCGCCATCACGTAGAAGGTCATGAACAGCGCGAGGCTGACCAGCACCAGATTGGCCGGCGTGGTCTGGAGGCCGAGACCGGCGCGCAGGAACGACAGCGCCACCGCAAATCGCGTGAAGCTCGTCACCATGATGAGCAGCCCCGGCGCCACCGACAGCACCGTGATCACCGCCATCAACTGGATGATGCGGCCGCTGGTCGAGCCGTTGCCCGGCGGCAGCAGCGAATTGAGGTCCGGAATCTGGGCCAGTGCCACTTCAGGCAGCACGACCAGGAGCAACGCAAGCAGCAGGACTCTCAGTTTCACTGAATCACCAACGTCTCAATGATCAATTCGCGGATCTTGCCCGCGGAGCGGATATTGGCGCGTTCGGTCAGGTCGTCGCGCAGATGCTGAAGCCCGCGCGATCCCTCGAACTGCGCCACCGTCGCCGACCGCAGATAGGTGACGATGTCCTCGCTGATATGGGCCGCCAGGATGCCGGCATCCTCGTCGCTCATGCTCTCGGTCACCATGGAGGCTTCGATGCGGGCCCAATTGTTGGCCGGCGCGCCGAGATTGGTCACGATCGGGGACAGCTTCCTGAGCCGCGCGCTGCCGGCGTAGCTTGAGGCAAGAGGTGGCGGCGTGGCGGTTTTCTTCGCATCGGCAACGCGCTCGGCGGCCGCAAACAGATGCAGGCCTGCAAGCGCGCCCGCGCCGATCGCGATCAGGGTCAGCACCACGATGGCCGCAATCAGGCGCATGACGTACCCTGCCCTCGTGACGCGGCCCGACGGTCGCGCATCTCAGAACGGTGCCACGGCGTCATAGATCCGATGTCCCCATCCGGGCTGCTGCACGTCAGACAGATTTCCGCGACCCCCATAGGCCACGCGCGCCTCGGCGATCTTCTCGTAGGAGATCGTGTTGGTTCGCGAAATATCGCGTGGGCGCACGATGCCGCCGACGTTGAGCACGCGCATTTCCGTGTTGACCTTGAATTCCTGCGAGCCGCTGATCATCATATTGCCGTTCGGCAACACGTCGGTGACGATAGCTGCGATCGACAGCTTGATATCTTCAGTGCGGTCGATCTGGCCGTTGCCCTTGATCTGGGTGTTGGTGTTGAGGTTGGCGCTCGTCGAGCCCTTGTCCTGCCATCCCGCAACGTCCATCAGCCAGTCGAGCCCGAACTTGATCTGCGAATCGCGCGAGCGGTCGGTCTTGTTGTCCAGCTTGGCCTTGTCCTGCATCGAGATGATCACCGTCACGACGTCCCCGGTGCGGCGGGCACGGGGATCGCGGTAGAGATCGGTGCCGTCATCCCAGGTCGAGCGATAGCTGACGGGCGAGCGCATGCGAGGCGTCACGGGAATCGGATCGGCCTGCGTCCTCAGGCCGGTCCCGACCGGCGACAATCGCGGCCCCGTCAGGACCTCGGCCGGATCAGTGACGCATCCGGCAAGCGACAATAGCGACAGGATGAGGATCAGATTCTTCATCTATTTGGTCTTTCCGTCATCCACGCGACGCATCCCGCCGAGCAGATCGGCGAGGTGCGCCGCGCGCCCCGTCTCCATCTCGTTGAAGATTGCGCTCGAGCTCCTCGGGCTGAGCTTTGCGAGCACGGCAGCGGCCGTCTCATCCGCCATCCCGGCGATCTGGGTTGCGGCGGCGTCCGGCTTCATGCGCGAGTAGATCTCGACCACGCTCGCTTCGGCCTTCTTCAGGAAGTCGTCGCGCAACGCCATCCACTTCTCATATTCCGCGCGCTTGGCCTCGACCTCGGCGATCCGCTCGCGAAGCTGGTTCTCGGCCTTCTCCAGCTCCTTGAGCTGCCAGGCCAGCCTTGCATCGACGGCGGGCTCGGCGACATTGCTGCAGAACAGGGCGACTTCGTTGTCCGGGGTTGCAGCGGCCTGGGGCGGCACCGGCTTCGGCGGCGCCGTGACGCTGCCGGGCTTGGCCGGTCGCGGCGCGGCTGTGGGTGCCGGCGCGGGCTTCTCGGAGGCCGGCACGGCACCCGTGGTCGCGGGTCCCGAATCTTCGGCTGCCCACGCTGTCGCCCGCATCGACGCATTGTCGCTCGGGATCGACGAGATCGGCTTGTGCGGGCCAGGCGCGCGGGCGCGCGCGAAGGACAGCAGGTTCAGCGGCTTCGACGGCTTGGCCTCATCCAGCGCCAGAACGGGCGAAGCGCTCGCGAGCGCGGAGGCCGCGACCAAGAGGAGGAGTTTGGCTTTATGATCCAGCTTCAACATCGGCCCGCGTACGATTTTCGGTCGAGAGAGCATTGAGCGACCAAGCTTGCAGGGCGCTTACGCGTCATTGCACGATGACATCCGCCTGGAGGGCGCCGGCCGTCTTGATCGCCTGGAGGATCGCGATGATGCCGGATGGTTTCAGGCCGATCTGGTTAAGGCCGCGCACCAGGCGCTGAAGATCGACCCCGCTCAGGATCGCCACCTGCGAGCCGGCCTCGTTGGCCTCAACCACGGTTTGCGGCACGACCACGGTCTGCCCTTGCGAGAACGGCGCCGGCTGCGACACCACGGGAAGCTCGGTGACGCGGACCGTCAGATTGCCGTGCGTTACGGCAACGGTCGATATCCGTACGTCGCGTCCGATCACCACCGTACCGGTACGCTCGTTGATCACCACCCGCGCCGGCGTGTCCGGTTCGACCGTCAGCTCGCCGATTTCCGCAAGAAAGCGGACCGGGCCGATGTGGCGCGGCTTCGACAGCACGATGGTGCGGTAGTCGCGCTCGAAGGCGATCTGGGCGCGGTAGCGTCCGCCCGCGTAGCGGTTGATGGCGTCGAGGATCCGCGTTGCGGTGACAAAGTCGGGGTTCTTGAGCTCCAGCACAAGATACTCCATTTCATGGAGACTACCCTGCACCTCGCGCTCGACCAGCGCGCCGTTCGGGATGCGGCCTGCGGTCGGCGTGCCCTGGCTGACGTTCTGGGCCTGGCCTCCGACGCTGTAACCGGCGACCGTGACCGCGCCTTGCGCCACTGCATAGACCGCTCCGTCCGCCGCGCGCAGCGACGTCATCACCAGCGTGCCGCCGAGCAGCGAGGTCGCGTCTCCGAGCGACGACACCGTCACGTCCATGCGCTCGCCCGCACCGATCGAGGGCTGCAGGTCCGCGGTCACCATCACGGCCGCGACGTTGCGCGTGCGCAGCGTCGTCGGACGCGGCGGATTGTTGGTGCTGGTGGTCTCGTTCCTGACATTGATGCCCATGTTCTCGAGCATCGATTGCAGGGACTGCTCCGTGAACGGCGCATTGCGGAGCGTGTCGCCGCTGCCGTTCAGGCCGATGACGAGGCCGTAGCCGACGATCTGGTTTTCGCGCAATCCCTTGATGTCCGCGATGTCCTTGATACGGACGGCAGCCTGGGCGCTGGCGGCGGAAACGAGCAGGACGAGCGCAAGCAGGACTCTGGTCATGACCCGTCCACGACCTTGACGGTGCCGTCCGGCTGGACGACGCCCCTGATGATCACGCCCGTATCGGTATTTCGTATCGGGATCAGCGCGCCGGGCGCACCCGACTGCATCGCTGCGCCGTAGGTCACGATCGACAGGCCGCTGTCTTCGACCACGACCTTGACCATCGCGCCGCGGGCGACCGTCCAGGGATCCTCCACCGAGTTGGTCGGGATCGGCTGGCCGGGCAGCAGCGCGCGGCGCGCCATGCGGCCGACCAGGACCTGGCGTCCTTCGATGAACATGGCGACGCCGAGCACGTTCGGCGCGAAGGCACGCTCGGTGATCATGTCGTCCCGGATCAGCTCCCCGGCGCGGATCGAGACGGCCGGCACGGGGAGCCGCTTCTCCTCGGCCGCCGCGAGACGCGCCGAGGCGAGAACCAGCAGCACGGCGGCCAACCCGCGCATGATCGAGCCCATCGTCTTCAACATGGATACACCGGAACTAGCGCATGCCCTTCGAGACCGTCTGGGCCATTTCATCCGAGGCCTGGATGACCTTGGCATTCATTTCGTAGGCGCGCTGGGCAGAGATCAACTCGGTGATTTCCTTGACCGGATCGACGTTCGAGGCTTCGAGATATTGCTGGTTGATCTTGCCGTAGCCAGAATCGCCGGGCAGCCCGACGACCGGCGTGCCGGACGCCGTGGTCTCGCGATAGAGATTGCTGCCCAGCGGTTCGAGACCGGCCTCGTTGGCGAAATTGGCGAGGTTGAGCTGGCCGATTTGCCTCGGGTTCACTTCCGTATCCAGCTTGGCGAACACCTGTCCGGTCTGGTTGACCGTGACCTGGACCGTTCCCTGCGGCACCGTGATAGCCGGATCCAGCAGGTAGCCGTCGGTCGTGACGAGCTGGCTGTTGGCATTGGTGTTGAACGAGCCGGCACGGGTATACTGCACCTCGTTGTTCGGGCCGAGCACCTGAAACCAGCCGCGGCCGTTGATCGCCATGTCGTAGGGATTACCGGTCTGCGTGAGCGCGCCCTGGATGTGCAGCTTGCGGATTGCCGCCGATTTGACGCCGAGGCCGAGATTGGCGCCTTCCGGGATCGGCGACGAGCCGCTGGTGTTCGCAACGCCCTGCATGCGGTCCATCTGGTAGAACAGATCTGTGAACTCGGCGCGCGCCCGCTTGTACGACGTCGAGTTGATGTTGGCGATGTTGTTCGCGATGACTTCGATGTTGGTCTGCTGGGCGTTCATGCCCGTGGCCGCGATGGCAAGCGATTTCACAGCGTCACTCCTTGATCAGATCGACATCCGAACGACTTCTTGGTAGGCCTGCACGACCTTGTCGCGAACTGCGACCGCCGTCTGCAAGGCCTGCTCGGCCGACATCAACGCCTCCACGACGCGCCGCGTCGATTCCTTGCCCTGCATCGCCGAGATCGAGGCCGCCTCCCCCGCCTTCAACGTTCCGATCGCGTCCGTCGTCACCTGCTTCATGATCGATTCGAATCCGCCATCGCCGCCGGACTGGATCGCGGGCGTGGCCGCCGGCGAAATGGCCTGCGCCTCGGTGGCGCGGCTCGCCGCCTGCGCGGTTGAGATCGCCGTGGATGAAATTGCCTCAAGCATTGTCAGCTCCTCAGCAGGTCGATGGTCATGCCCAGCATCGACCTCACCTGTTTCACCACCTGGAGATTGGCTTCATAGGACCGGTTGACTTCCCGCATGTCCGCCATCTCGATCATCATGTTGACGTTCGGCATCTTGACGTAGCCGGCCTTGTCGGCGGCGGGATGCCCCGGGTCGTACTCCACACGGTACGGCGTGGTGTCGACCCCGATTTCCTTGACCTTCGCCAGCTGCGCGCCCGAGGCGCGGTCCATCGCGGCATCGAAGGTGATCGTCTTGCGTTGATAGGGATCTGCGCCGGCAGTGCGCCCCGTCGCCGTCGCGTTGGCGAGGTTCTCCGAGACGATGCGCATGCGCGTCGACTGCGCTTCGAGCCCGGAGCTCGCGACCGTCAACGAGGATTGCAGAGAGTCCAGCATGTCAGTTCACCTCAGGTCTTTGCGCTCGACAGCAGCATGCGGTGAAACGACCGCACGATGGCCGAGTTCATCGAGTAGTCGCGACTGACGTCGCTGCCCTTGATCATTTCCTGCTCGAGGCTGACGGAGTTGCCGGAGTGAACCACATCCCAGCTATCCTTCTTCGCAGTCGCCCGCGTGTCGCTCTCGGCTGGGGAGAGCTGCAGGTGTGACGGCGACGTGGTCGCCAGTCTCACCGGGGTGCTGTCGAGCACCTTGTTGAAGGGTTCGACGTCGCGCGCCTTGAAGCCCGGCGTGTTGGCGTTGGCGACGTTGGTGGCGATCGTCGATTGGCGGAGCTCGAGGTATCGCGCCTGCGACGATGCGAGTTCGAAGAGATAGAGCGGTCCCACGGCAGCACCATTCTGGTTCAGACGGTGTAACCTTAGGGTCGCAAGCTTTCGTCAGGCTGATGGAAGGGACGCTGTCCTCGGAATTCTACTGGACCTTCTCGGACCGCGGCGTCTGCTTGGACTGCAGGAAGTAGATGATCTCGGCGACCGGCCGGAAGAACTCCGCCGGAATCACCTGGTCGACCTGAACCGCCTCATAGAGCGCGCGCGCCAGCGCCTTGTTCTCGATCACCGGAATCCGGTTCTGCTCGGCGACTTCGCGGATCTTCAGCGCAATCACGTCCATGCCCTTCGCCACGACGATCGGCGCCGGATTTTCCTCACGATTGTAGCGCAGTGCGATCGCGAAGTGGGTCGGGTTCGCGATCACCAGCGTCGCGCGCGATGCGGAAGCGATCATGCGCTGGCGCGAGCGATCGCGCGCCAGCGAGCGCAGGCGCGCCTTGATCAACGGATCGCCTTCGGCCTGCTTGTGCTCGTCCTTGATCTCCTGCCGCGTCATGCGCAGCTCGCGCCGCCAGTGGAAGCGTGCCCAAGCCAGATCGACCGCGACCAGGACGATGGTCGCGATGCAGATCGCCGAGACGATTCGCATGGCGATGTTGAGAATCATCTCCGGCAGCGCGACCGGATCGGTGTACATCGCCTCGAACGCCTTCGCTTCCGACGAGCGCAGCACGAACGCGACGACGATAGTCACCGCGGCGAGCTTGAACAGCGACTTGGCGAACTCGACGAGGCCCTGCGATCCAAACAGCCGGCTCCAGCCGCCGAGCGGAGAGATTCGCGAAAGGTCCGGCGTGATGCGCTGGAGCACCAGGCTGGGAGCATTTTGCAACAGCGAGGCTGCGAGCCCGAACGCCGCCAGGGTGACGACCAACGGCGTCAGAAACCGCAGTGCCTGAAGGCCGACCACGATGAGGAGATTCTGGGCGTCGGCCCCGGTGCTGAGGGGGAAGCCGTCGGGATCATCGAGAAAGCCCGTCAGCATCGGCGTCAATTGCTGCACGCCCTGGCCGATCAGGAACGCCTGGATCACCATCAGCGATGCCATCGAGGCGAAGATCGAAGCCTCCCGAGAGACCGGGATTTTGCCCTGTTCGAGCGCATCGCGGACTTTCTTCTCGGTCGGCTCTTCTGTCTTGCTCTCCTGATCGGTTGTTTCTGCCATGCCCGTTCAGCGGTCAGCGAAAGACCAGCTCATCCTCCTGCTCGGGGTTGAGCTCGATTTCGCCCTTTTCCGCAAGGTCGAGCGCGAGGTCGGTGATCACGCGCCGCGCCTCCAGCACGTCGCGCTGGTTCGACGGTTCGCCGATGGCGAGTTCGTGCTCGACGACCCTGCGGACGCGCGAGGCGACCGAGGAGAGGATCATCTCGCGGAAGTGCTTGTCGGTGCCCTTCAGCGCGATGACGATACGATCGGTCGGCACCTGGTCGAAGATCATCGTGCGCGCCTTCGGCGTCAGGTTGGTGACGTCGTCGAAGGTGAAGAGCAGCTCCTTCAGCACTTCGGCCGACTTCGGGCGCTTCTCCGAAAGGCTCTTGAGCATGTCCTCGATGTGTCCGCGCTCCATCTTGTTGATGATGTCGGCGACGCGGGCATAGGTATCGGCGCCGAGGTTGCGGGCGAAGTTCAGCGTCAGGTCCTCATGCAGCGTCTTCTCGAGGACCCTCAGGGCGTCGTCGACGATCGGCTTGAGGCTGAGCACGCGCCGCATCAGCTCGTTGCGCAGGCTCGACGGGAGCTGGCTCATGACCTTGGCGGCGCAGGACGGCTTGACCTTGGACAGGATCAGCGCCGCGGTCTGCGGATGCTCCTTGGACAGGTAGCTTGCCAGCGAGTTTTCCGACACCGACGAGACGCGGTCCCACACGGACCGGCTCGAATTTCCGAGCAGGTCCGACATGATGGCCGAGACCTGGTCGGCCGGAAGCACGTCGCCGAGCACGGCTTCCAGGCCGCCGAGGGTGCCGAGAATGTTGGCGCCCATCGAGAATTGCTGGGCGAACTCCTCGACGATCGCCTCCAGTTCCTGCGCCGTGATCGGCCGCAGCTCGGCCGCGGCCTTTGTAACGGTGCGGATATCCTGCGGCTCGAACTGCGCGAGCACGCTCGCGGCAGCCTGCCGGCCCATGGCGAGCAGGAGTGCCGCGACTTTCTCTGTCCCGCCCAGCGTGGCAACGCCTCGCTGTTTGATGGGAGCCACGCCGACCTGTGCCGCCATGGTCAGCTATCACCCTGCCCCAACGGCCCGACAATCTCTGTGAGCGAGACGCCGAAGCGGGAATTGTCTTCTTCGACCACGACCACCTCGCCGCGGGCGACGACGCGGCCGTTGACGACGACGTCGACCGGTTCGCCGACCCGGTGGTCGAGCGGAACCACCGCGCCGCGGCCGAGCTTCATCAGGTTTGCCACCGGAATGGTGGCCGATCCCAGCACCACCTGCATGGTCACGGGAATGCGCAGAATGGCATCGACATTGGCGAACTTGCCGGTCTCCTCCGCGGTGCGCGCGGCGATCTCCGCCAGCCGCTCCAGCGGAGATGTCTCGGTATGCCCCTCGTCGGACGCCGATGCTGACTCATAGTCGAAGGATTGCGCCATCTGGTATCGCCTCTTGGTATTTCCGCTCCCGGAGCGCCGCGACGTTCCGATCGTATTTCTTTCGCCGGCTTCGGCTTCAATGCTTGTTCACGTCGGCGCCGCCAGCGCTCGCCGCGGATGCGAGCCCGTTCCTCGCATCCAGCGCCGCGATCGCCTCGTTGGCCTGATCGATCTTCGTGCTCAGCACGCTGGCAAGCCGCCCGAGGTTTGCGGTGGAATCATGCGCCGCGGTGATGACCGTGTCGAAGGCGCCCGCCGTCTCCTGGACGATGGTCGAGAACTCGCCCTGGTAGCTGCGCAACCGCGCCAGCTCGCGATGCATCCGGGTCACCCGCATGCTGGTGAAGGCGAGCGCGATCAGCAGCACGGCATCAACGAGATAGGATATCATCGACGAACTCCCGTTTCTGATCGACGGGATCTGCCACCTGCATGGCGTAATAGCCATCAAGCTGGCCGATCTGACACCAGAACAGCACCTGGTTGTTGCTCTCGAGCCGGGCCAGCGTGCGCGGCGTGGCTTCGAGCTCGAGCACCTGCCCGACCTGGAACTTGACGACGTCGCCGAGCGAAATCATCTTCTCGTCCAGCACGGCGCTCAGGGTCACCTCGGTGCGGTGAACCTCGGTCTCCATCTGCTCGCGCCAGCGCGGATCGGCCGCCCGGCCGTCGCTGACGACCACGGTCGCGAGCTTCTGCCTGAGCGGGTTGAGCGCGGAGTGCGGAATGATGAGGAACATCTGACCGCCGCGGTAGAGCGCCTGCAGCATGATGTTCGCGCAGATCGACATGTTGCCGCTCCGCCCGATCGCCAGCGACGCCATGGCGGTCTCGACCCGCTCGACGCGGAAGGTGACGTTGGAGGTGCCGGCGAAAGCGGATTGCAGCGCCTTGGCGAACCGCTCGAACAGCGCCTGGACCAGGCGGATCTCGATGTTCGAGAAGCTGCGCTCGACGTCGAGCGGCGGTTCGGCGCCGTCGGAGCCGAACATCGCCTCGACCATCGTGAACACGAAGTCGCGGTCGAGCATGATGATGATGCGGGAGTCCCACTGCTCGGCATAGAGCACGGCCGCAACCGCGTTGGCCTCGTAGTCCTTGATGATGTCGCCGACACGATCGTTGGTGATGCCGTTGACCGAGAAATAGCATGGCGTTCCAGCCATCGGCTGCAGGCTGTCCGTGCACGATGCCGCCATGCGATCGAAGATCACATTGAGCATCGGCATGCGCTCGATCGAGATGCCGGCGGCGTCCAGCAGATAGTTCGGCAGCGGCTTGCGCTGATCGACGTCGAGGGCTTCCATCATGATGCGCGCGCAGCCTTCGGTTCAACCTCGGTCACGACCGCCTTGGGGCCCGCGATCGTCTCGTTCTCGACGACGTCGATCGAAGGCCGCTCGGGGCTCGCGATCATCTTGCGGCCGTGCTCGACGGCGATCTGCGGCATGGCGCCGTTCATGAACGCCAGCAGCGTCTGCTTGACGATGATGTAGGGCCGGCAACGCTTCTCCCGCGTCATCTTCACCTTCATCGCGAAGGGCGAAATGATGCCGTAGGACAGGAAAATGCCTGCAAAGGTGCCGACCAGGGCGGCGCCGATGAAGCCGCCCAGCAGCTTCGGCGACTGGTCGAGCGCGCCCATGGCCTTGATGACGCCGAGCACCGCGGCGACGATGCCGAGCGCAGGCAGCGCTTCCGAGACCACCACCAGCGCGTGGTAGGGCGCCAGCTTGCTCTTCACGATGGTGTGGATCTCCTCGTCCATCAGCGCTTCGATCTCGTGCGTTCGCGCGTTACCCATGATGATGAGGCGGACATAATCGCAGATGAATTGCAGCAGCGACGGATCTCCGAGCACGCTCGGGAACGCTTTGAAGATCTCGGAGGACGCGGGATCGTCGATATGCGCCTCGACCTCGTTGCGGCCCTTGCCCCGCAGCTCCCGCATCAGCGCGTGCAGCGCGCCGAGCAGATCGAGATAGTAGCGCTGGCCGGGCACCGCTCCCGTCACTGCCTGCACGCAGGCAAGCCCGGTATCCGCGACCGTCTTCCAGGGATTGGCCATGATGAAGGTGCCAGCCGCGGTGCCCATGATGATCACGAACTCCCACGGCTGCATCAGCACGCCCAGATGCCCGCCCATGGCGGCAAATCCGCCCAGCAGTGCCGCTACCGTGATCACGATCCCCACGAAACTGCCCAACGCGCCGCTCCATCACCGACCCCATCGGGAATATCTAGTGGGCGAGCCTTGCGTGAGGCTGGCTTCCCCCTCGCCAGCCTCGCGCAAGCGATTCACGGCAGCTTGGGACGACGTCGCGAAAGCGGCCAGAGGGGCGCGGGTCATGCTATCCACCATCGCGGACTACACCAGACTGACCAAGGACATGGGGAAGTCGCTGACACAGGTCGCGACGCAACCGGACGTCAGCCGCGACACCGATTATTTCCTCAGCCACATCGGCAACGTGAAGACGATCGACGACTTCCTGAAGGACTACCGCCTCTATTCCTACGCGATGAAGGCATATGGCCTCAGCGACATGACCTATGCCAAAGCGTTCATGCGCAAGGTGCTGACCGAGGGTATCGCCGACAACAAGACCTTCGCCAACAAGCTGACCGACACCCGCTACCGGCAATTCGCGGCCGCCTTCAATTTCGCCGCCCTCGGCGACAAGGCGACCCAAACCGCCGCGGCCACGACCGGCACGGCGACCCAGTTCGTCACGCAGACGATGGAGGAGAAGGCCGGCGACCAGAACGAAGGCCTGCGGCGGGCGCTCTATTTCACGCGCAAGGCCTCCACGATCACCAACTCCTACCAGATCCTCGCGGACAAGGCGATGACACAAGTGGTCCAGACGGCACTCGGCCTGCCGTCGACGATCAGCTCGGCTGATATCGATGCCCAGGCCAAGATGATCACGAGCAAGATCAATCTCACCGATTTCCAGGACCCGGCCAAGGTCACCAAATTCGTGCAGCGCTTCGCGGCGATGTGGGATGCGACCCGGGCCCAGAGCGACAACTCGACCAACCCGGCGCTGGTCCTGATCGGCGGCGCCGCAACGTCGATCAGCATGGATAGCAACGTGCTCACGACACTTCAGAACATCAAGTTCAACAGGTAAGTCATGCAATCGGCCCTCTATGTAGGATTGTCGGCACAGGTCGCCCTCGAAAAACGCCTCCAGACGATCGCCAACAACGTCGCCAACGTCAACACGGCGGCGTTCCGCACCGACGTGGTGAAGTTCGAGACCGTGCTGTCCAAGGCGGGCGCAAATCCGGTGGCCTTCTCCTCGCCCGGCGACAACATCATCTCGCGCGAGATGGGCAGCATCACCGAGAGCGGCAACCCGCTCGACGTCGCCGTGGTCGGACAGGGCTGGATCGCGTTCGCCGGTCCGAACGGCACGGTCTATACGCGCGACGGCCGTCTCCAGATCGCCGCCAACGGCGACCTTCAGACGGTGTCCGGCTTTCCCGTCATCGATTCCGGCGGCGCGCAGATCACGCTGGATCCGAACGGCGGACCGGTCTCGATCGCGCGCAGCGGCGCGATTACCCAGGACAACAACGAGATCGGCACCATCGGCCTGTTCAACATTCCCGCCGACGCCAATCTCGACCGCTACGGCAATTCGGGCGTCACGCCCAACCGGCCTGCGACCGCCATCGCCGACTTCTCCCGCGACGGCTTCAAGCAGGGCTATGTCGAGGGCTCCGGCGCCAATCCGATGATGGAATTGACGAAGCTGATCGCGGCCTCGCGCGCCTTCGACGGCACCAATTCGATGATCGAGGGCACCGAGAGCTCGCTCCAGAACGCAATCCGGACGCTGGGCGAACCCGGCAAATAGACTGCGCCTCGCGCGCAATGAGGTTGGACGGTTTCCTTGAACGCTCTTCGGCAACTTGAGTGGGCGCTGCTGGAGCTTCAGCAGAGCACTCCCCTGGCAAGCGTCAGCGGCGCGATCTCCGAGATCGCGTCGACGCATTTCCGCGTCTCCGGCCTGTCGCGCTTCGTCAGGCTCGGCGAACTGATCGGCGTCAACTCCGGCGGCAAGCCCCAGATCGGCGAGGTGGTGCGGATCGACAGCGAAGGCATCATCGCCAAGCCGTTCGACCGTCAGTTCGCCGGCGGCCTCGGCTCGGTCGCCTACCGGATGCCCCCATTGTCGTTCGCGCCCGATCCGAGCTGGAAGGGCCGCGTCATCAACGCGCTCGGGGTGCCGCTGGACGGACAGGGCCCTCTCACCCCCGGATCGCGTCCGGTCTCGGCCGAGGCGGAGGCGCCTTCGGCCATGAAGCGCGCCCGGGTCCACAAGCCGCTGCGCACCGGCGTACGCGTCATCGACCTGTTCGCCCCGATCTGCGCCGGCCAGCGCGTCGGCATCTTTGCAGGCTCCGGCGTCGGTAAATCGACGCTGCTTGCGATGCTCGCCCGCAGCCAGGGTTTTGACACCGTCGTGTTGGCCCTGGTCGGCGAGCGCGGCCGCGAGGTGCGCGAATTCATTGAGGACGTGCTGGGCGCCGATCGTCACCGCGCCGTCACGATCGTGTCGACGGGAGACGAGAGCCCCATGATGCGGCGGCTGGCGCCGAAGACGGCCATGGCGGTCGCCGAATATTTCCGAGACCGGGGCGAATCGGTCCTGCTCATGGTCGATTCGATCACCCGCTTCGCCCACGCAGCCCGCGAAGTCGCGCTCGCCGCCGGCGAGCCCGCGGTCGCACGCGGCTACGCACCCACCGTCTTCACCGATCTGCCGCGCCTTCTGGAGCGCGCCGGCCCCGGCGAGGAGGGATCCGGGACGATCACCGGGATTTTCTCCGTGCTGGTGGACGGCGACGATCACAACGAGCCGATCGCCGATACCATCCGCAGCACACTCGATGGCCATATCGTGCTCTCCAGGCACATCGCCGACCAGGCGCGTTATCCCGCGGTGGACGTTCTGGGTTCCGTCTCCCGCCTTGCCCATAACGTCTGGGACCCCGAAGAGCGCGAATTGGTGAGCAAGCTGCGCGCCATGATCGCGAAATACGAGGACACGCGCGACCTTCGCCTGATGGGCGGATACCAGGCGGGACGTGATTCGGGTCTCGACCAGGCGGTCGACATGGTTCCGAGAATCTACGGCGCGATGCGACAGGACGCCTCGGCTCCGCCAAGCGCCGACCCGTTCCGCGAGCTGCGGGATATGCTCAAGGGCGACTAGCAAGTCTCAGATTTAGCCGGCGCGCGAGGGCGCCCGCGATCACTTGCTCCTTGTTTTCGACAGGCGATTACGCATGCAGCCACGCTTACAGCGCATGCGCCTGCGCGACCGTCTCGGTTTTCGCCGCGATCGCCTCCACCATTCGGGTGAGGCAGCCCGCGCCGAATACGACTGAACTGGCGATTCCTCGATCTGGTCCGGACAACCGCCGCGTGCAATTCCTGTGAGTTCCCTCGGACAATCCTTGGCAGAACGCACAAGTTGTGGATGACATGCCGAGGCACATCGTCGTCATGCACAAGGTTCGATCAACTTGCATCAACGACGACCAACAACGTGCCGTGCAATAAAACTGTCGCATAGTCGCGTGCATGTTGCTGGTGGGACAGGGCATTGCGTTCACCATCATGTGTCCCGAAGAGCGAGATTGTCTTGAACGTTACATTCGCCTGCGACGACATCCAGTCTCCGAGAGGGTCTCTACTTGATTTTGTTGAGAAGCTCATTCATCGTTTCGTTGAACATAAGAAACGTCTGCGTGTGACTTGAACCTTAGGGGCTTCGGTTGAACTACTCCGATCCTTCGTCTGCTGGCGACGGCTATTCGGGCTCCCGTGCGACGACGCCGCGAATGGCATACCATCAGCAACACCGCTTCCCGCGTCATAACCTGCAGTGCTCATCAGTCCAGGTCGGGCGCCGAGCAGGCCGTGCTTTCACGCCAGAGAAGAGCACGCTGCATATGTCGGGCGTTGCGGTCAGTACGGCTTCTCGCAAACGGTTCGTTCGCGACGACGGAAGGCGGCTCCGGGGCGCCGCAAACGTGACTCCCGGGGCAAGGTAGGAATTAATGCCATTGGCAAGAGAAGCCGTCGAGCTGCTGATTCAGGCGGCGAGGGCTTGGTATTTCGAAGGCAATCAGCATGGGTTGCGCGACCGGGAATGGATGGCGCTGCGCTTTCTCGGCCGGGCCAACAGGTTTTCGCGCACGCCGTCCGCGCTCGCCGGCTTCATCGGCGCCACCAGGGCGACTGCATCGCAGATCGTGAAGACGCTGGAGGGCAAGTCCTTCCTGGTGCGAAAGCCGTCGCACGAAGACAAGCGTTCTGTCGTGCTGCACGTCACTGCGCAGGGCGAAAAGTGTCTGAGCCAGCACGATCCAATCAATCACGTGCTGAACGCGGTCACAGCGCTCGGCCCCGACGAGTGCGTCAGGCTGCGCGATTCGCTGCGCGAGATCCTCAACCATCTCGACGCGGCACATCAGCGGCTCGAAGCCAGCATCTGCCGGGACTGCATGTTTCTCGCCGAACGCGGGCCGAGTACCGGCAAGGGACGCGCAACGGCCGAATTCATGTGCCGGCTGTATCGCGCCCCGGTTTCGCTCGAGGAGACCGAACTGCTCTGCACCAGTTTCGAGCGCACCCGCGACCGTCCCAAGATCGATGAGCATCTCGACCGCGCGCGTGTGGTGAACCAGGGGTGAGGCACGCGTCATTTCCGCGCGCGAATCCTGCACTGAACTTGCGGAAGGTTGCGCAGCGTTGGCGAGAACGAAATGTGGCGCACACTCCGTCAAACCGTCATTGCGAGCGAAGCGACTTGTCCGCCGAAGCTTTGGCGAAGTCGGAAGAAATCCAGATTCCCTCCGCGGCGGCAGACTGGATTGCTTCGCTGCGCTCGCAATGACGGAGCATGAGGCGGTAGCGCCAATGTTCCAGCTCGCATTTTGAATTGCAGACACAGCTTCGCAGCCTCGCGGCGCGTTTCGCCCGAGCTTTGCTTGGTCACTTCACCCTCAAACCAAGAGGGCGCAGGGAAGGCCGGGTGCTGACCTCGCACCCGCGGTCCGCTGCGCGAAAAGCACACGCAGGAAAACCGCACAGCAGCATACAGGTGGTGCCAATCACTCGGCCTTCCCTGCGCGATGGTTGGACGGCTTATGCCGTGATCTCCCGGGAGCCGAGTTCCTGCTGGCCTCCCTCGTCCTCGCGAAATTCACCGGCACCGCGCCGGTTGACGCAGATGCCGCATTCGCCAGGGCTTGACCGTAGCAACGACGGCCAGGACCACACGTCTATATTTTGGTACTCGGTGAAACACGCCGAAACTAACAAAAGACTTTGAAACAAGAGCTTTTCGACTACCCTGATGCAGGCTGTTTCAGCGGGCTTCACCAAATTAAGGGCCCGGCCCTAAGTCTTTCAGCGTCCGCACGACAAACTGAAAGCCTCAAAGCCGAGCCCTTTGGTCCCAAGCCTTAGGAGCCGAAACCAAATGGATAGTAGCATCGCCCCCTCCCCCGTCCGCAAGCGCGGCCGCAACAGCAGCGTCATCCTGACCGACCGCCTATGCGAGAAGCGGGTCGCCAAGCGAGCCAAGCTCTACGACCGCAAATGCCCTGGTCTGTACGTCAGCATCACGGCGGCGGGCGTGGCGACCTTTTCGTACAAGTTCACCGACCGGCAGACCGGGAAGCAGCGCACCGGCTGGCTCGGCGTCTACAATGCCGAGACCTTTACCGTCGAAGACGCCCGCAGCAGGGTCTACGGCCTCAAGGGACTGGGTACCGAGGCTCTCGCCGAAACCTTCCGCGACCAGAAGACCGCAAAAGCGAGGCGCGGCAAGACCGTCGCCGAGATCATCGAGGAGCGGATCGAGTGGATGAAGACGCCAGTCAAGAAGCCGGATGGCGAGATGCGGCCCCGGCTGGAAAGCTGGGAGAACACGGCAAGCCACCTCCACCGTTTCATCCGGCCCCGCCTCGGCAAAAAATTGGCGATGGAGGTTACCAAGCACGACATTGCGACACTCTCGAACGACGTCGTCGCGGGGAAGTTCGGCAAGCCCTCGGTCAGTAACGCGCGTCATATGCGCAAGGCGGCCTCGGGCCTGTTCAACTGGGCGGCGGAGGCAGGCCGCGACTATGTGACAGCCAGCCCCTGCGTCAACCTGCCGAAGCTCGATCCGGAATATCCGCGCACCCGCGTCCTGTCGGAGAATGAGATCAGGATCTTCTGGCACGGTCTTGATCGCAAGGACCTGCCCTGGGACCGCCGGACCCGGCTGGCGCTCAAGTTCGAACTCGTGACCATGCTGCGCTCGCGTGAACTGCTCAGTGCGCACCGGGATGAGCTATTCGACCTCAATGGCGACAACCCGCGCTTCGACGTGCCCCTCAAGCGAGTGAAGAAGCGGCGCGTGATCCAGCAGCCGTTGTCCGATCTGGCGGTTGAAATCATCAAGGAGGCGCTGGCGTCCACCGACCAGCAGTTTGTGTTCGAAAGCCCGATGTACAAGGGCCAGCCGATCCACCGCAAAGCGATGGCCGACGCGCTGCGCGGCACCAAATACGAGAAGAACGAGGACAAGACCAAGACGCCTGGGCTCTGCGAGCTGTTGGGCCTCAAGCCGTTTACGCCGCACGATCTGCGGCGAACGGCGGCGACGTTGGCCGGCGATCTCGGCTTTGACGATGCTGCCATCGCCAAATGCCTTGACCACGCCGTGACAAAGAAGGGTGACACCATCGTGCCGACCGTCACGGGCAAGGTCTACAACCACTCCCGACGGATGAAAGAAAAGCGGGCGGTGCTGGACGGAATCGCCACCGAGCTGCGGCGGATCGTTGGCGCGCCTGTCGCTAATGCCCAAGGAAAAGAGGGGCAACGGCTCGCCGCCTAATTGCTTAGGCGCACCGACTCCGAGCCCGGTCACTCTCGCGGGCCTCTTTCCCCTGCGCAGGGAGTCAATGGGCGCTAAAATCATCGTTATATCAATGCCATGGTGCCGCAGTGTCCAAATTTGTGTCGCGATCCGGAGGCGGTCCGCGAGAAAATTATATGAGTTACTGTGGATCGCGGTGAAGTCTAGCGGCGGGCGCAACGGTCGCGCTACGATCAGCGGATGGCGAATCCCACGATGATCCTGCTCGCACTTTCTGCCGGGACAATTGTCCCGTCAGTGCCGCCGGCCGGCGCAGCGTCGGTGCAGCCGCCGCCAGAGCGGTGACCGATGGCGGAAGAAGACCTCTACTTCACGAACCAGAAGCAGCCCCACGCCATTGAGCCGGGAGCATTCGTGCTCGATCTTTACCGGCTGCTTTGCATGGTTATGGCCTCTCGCGACGTGGCGAGACACGGCCTCACCTCGCCCGTCATCGCGATGATGCAGGGAGGTTTTTTCAAGTCCGAAGTCACACGGATTTTGATCTCGTGTGCCACTGGCTTGCGCATCCGTTTCGATCAGCGTCCCCAGAGACCAACGAACGACGAGAGATCAGATTGCGGGAAACTGTTTCCGAACTGGGTGACCGATCCAAAGACGGTCGAGGTGCTCACGCTGCGCGAGGCTTGCAACAAGATCATTCACGCAACCGACGTTCGGTTTGATGTCGTGATCCCCGATGCGGCGATAAACCCGGATGAGGAAGGCCTTTACTACGAACAGCACCTGTACCTGTACGGGAGCAAGGGGCGCAACGATTGGCGCGCCGAGCTGTCGCTGATCGACTTCGCACGGCGGGGCGCGGTGGCGTTCAGATGGCTTGCCTGCTGATGACCGAGACGGTGAAAACTGACAATGACGAGCCGATACGTGAAGTCGCAACGATAGTGCGAGGCGATAGGTCGCTCAGCGGAAAACAGGTCCACGCGATTGTTGCGCGGCGATTGCGTAGAATTGAAAAGCTGAATTTTCTGGAGAGCTTTGCCATGTTCATGGGGAAGGCCCAGCTTATCGAATTGGGACTGAAGAACATTCTTGCGGACAAGTATGGCTACGACGAAGAGAGGATCGAAAGTTGGCCCCTCGGGCGAGTGGTCAAATTATTACGCGAGAGCGGGTTGCGGCAAGACTTCGTCCACTTAGTGGAAGAGTTAAAGGAACATCGCAACTACATTGCACACGAATTGTTGGCCAACGACGCGCTTCTGCGAAGATTGGCAGGCGGCGGCACGCGGCGCATAGCGTGGAAGTCGCTAGGTCGTGGTCTATATTCGGTGGAAGAGGCGATTGTGGTGCACGATTTTCTTTTTGGCGGGACGAGTCCGCACCCACGACGTAGTCGACCCAAACAACGACACGACGAGGCTAATTAGCCGGACGGAGTCGGAGATGTGGGTCAAGGAGCGGACTGCTGGCCGTTGGTCTGGCCGACAATCTCGAATGCGGTACATCCTGGGCGAGAAGAAATCGTCATCGTTGCATCTAGTCGCCGCACAAATGCTTTCACGACTTGCATGCCGAAGCCTTTGCTCTGATCGATGTCGAATCCTGCCGGCAAGCCGCGCCCCTGATCAGAGACTACCAAAGCCCATCCGCCCGCATTTGTTTTGAAGCTTACGTTGACAGGCCCCGGCTGACCCGGAGCATAAGCATACTTGAAACTGTTCGTGGCCAACTCCGCGACCAAAAGGCCTAGTCCGCTCGCGACATCCGACGGAACTCTGGTGTTTTCCGCATCGACATTGATCGCAGTTATCTGTGCCGGAGCTGTGTGCTTGAGGCTTTCGCACAGCCTGAGCAGAAAGGTATCGATTTGGATCTCTTCATGACTGCCGGTCAAGTGCAGCTGCTTGTGGACGGTTGCAATGGCGAGCACACGATTGCTGGCCATATCGAGCTGAGCCCTCGTCTCCTCGCTCGCGGCATTGCGGCTCTGAAGTGCCAGAATTGACTGGACGAGCTGCAATGAATTCATGAGCCGGTGATCGCCTTCGCGCATCATCGTCTCTTTTTCGTTGAGCAGGTCTTCGGCTTCGACTCTGGCGGCGTGTTCGGCAGCGCTAATCCCGCGCAGTTCAAGCAACTTCATCACCTGATTGGCCATCAGTCGCAAGAAAGCCTTCTGAGTCTCATTAAGCTCCCGTGGCTTGTAATCGAGCACGCAAACGGTACCTAGCGGAAGGCCATCAGGCGTCTCCAACAACGCTCCGGCATAAAACCGCAGATGCGGGTCGCCCGTGACCAGCGGATTATCCGCGAAACGCGAGTCCAGCGTGGTGTCGGGTACGACAAACAGGTCCGGCTGTAAGATCGCGTGCGCGCAGATCGAGCTGTCCAGCGGCGTTTCCCGGATGCCTAATCCGACTTCCGCCTTGAACCATTGGCGGCCGTAGTCGATCAAGTTGATGACAGAGATTGGCGTGCCGCAGATGGCGGACGCGACCTTCACGATTTCGTCGAAGTCAGCTTCTCGTGGAGTATCGAGGATGCCATACCGCCGGAGGGCAGCAAGACGAGATTCTTCAGCCCTATGCAGATCAGCTTGCACGATTTCTCTGATATCTATGTGGCCAGTATGGTGGCCTTTACAGACAGCGATGTCTACTGTTTCGGGATAAGCGAGCCGCACACTCGCAGAGGGGGAACTATCCGAGCCGGCAGAGCTTAGGTTGGCTGGAGGCATTTATGCTTTGAAAACAGATATTAAGCTACCCGTTGTGCTGATTGTAGAGGATGACCTCCTTATTCGTTTGGATGCCGTGGATATGATCAGGGCAGCCGGGTTTGAAACGATTGAAGCAAACGGCGCGGATGAAGCCATCGCCATTCTGGAGCGCCGACGCGACATCACAGTCGTATTTACGGACGTGCAAATGCCGGGCTCGATGGACGGCCTCAGACTGGCCGCTGCGGTTCGCGACCGCTGGCCGCCAATCAAGATCATTGCTACGTCTGGAATGACGAAGGTCGGCCCCGACGACTTGCCTTCGGGCGGCCGATTTATCCGAAAACCCTATAGCGCTCAAGGAATTCTCGAAGTCATCCTCGACGTCAGCGCCGGCACCTAGGCCCTCCGCTTCGCGGCTGAGCGGCTGGAGGGTACCTCGAGAACTGATCGCGCGAACATCGCCGCTGGATCGGCGCAACTTGCGTCGACCTTACTTGCTGGAGCAACTACAGAGATTGCTGCTTCTCGGCGCTGTTGATCTTCGGCTGCTTCCGCCTGTTTCAACCATTCTTCGGCGAACAACAGCCACTGCGCCTTGCTGGACGCGCTAGTAGCCTTACTAGCTTCCGCTCGGCAATCCTCATAGTTCGCGCGGTAAACCCTGCCCCTATCCATGCACGGATTTTATCAACCGGGTGACACTCGGGATATGCAATTTCGGCATGTCTTGTTGCAGATCAACGCTCGGCAATATGCAGTTGTGCCATGCGGAAACCGGCTCCGACGGGATGCGTCCGGTCATGCCTTTGCATGCCTGCGCCGCTGGGACGGTCGTTTTGGCGGCACTCGGATAACGGCCTTGATCTACGTCAAGCGACCGTAGCGTGAAGCGGCTGTCCTATCCGCCGAATGGATGAGCGGTCCGTCCGATTGTGCCGGCCACCCCGTCCACCGCAATCTGAGCTGGGCTCTTCATCACTATGTCATTCTTCACAGACCGTGACCTCGAACGCCTCGCCAACTTGAAAGCAAACTGGCGTCAGCTCTATTGTGGTGAACTCAACCGATTGCTGAACGAACACGCTGACAATCGTTGGATCGGCAAGACGCTGAGGCCACATCAGGTCTCCAGTGTCCTCACGATAACCCCGTGGTCGAGCCGATTCATCCAAGCGATGCCTGTGATACTGACGAAGGCGAGAAGCCGGAGGCGCACGCTCGGAGGCAGTCAGTAAATAGGTCGCTTCCCGTCCTCACCGTGCTCAGTGGCTTCCCTTTCCCGTAGGTGTCCGAAATGATGTGGCTGGCGTCCGGCTCTTCGATTCCCGCGTCGATGTCCGGCGATCTATTGCAGGCGCACGGATCACCGGCACCACATTGACAGCCAAGTTCTGCGCTCTAGGCCCGGTCCGGGTGGTTCTCGCAGACAAAGCCGATGCCGAAGCAGATGGGACAGTTGGGATTTGACATGGAATGAAAAAGCGCGCGGCCTTGCTCCAAAGATCGCAAGCATACCGCGCGCCTCGGTTACACCGCCAATTGTTTGCGAACGGCGGCGGCCGAATTGCCTACTTTGTCGACGGCCTTTTGCAACTCGTCCTTTGAGACACCAAGCGCCTTGGTCCAATACTTGACCTCGAAGTCTTCATGCATGTTGATCTTGCTACGGTCGCGCTGGTCCCGTTTGGTGAGATTGTCGCTCATCTTCCTCCTCCATCGCCTGTACAAGCCGCTCATCGTCTAGAACGGCCAGCAGGTCATTGATCGTCATCTCGCAGTCCCGCGGCCCAGGCTCGACATAGCGAGCCAGGATGGCTTGGGCTTCTTTTACTGCTTGGGCTACGCGATCCGGTTTCATGGCCGGTACTCCACTCACTGGCGATAAAAACGCCCGTAAGAACGGTGTGTTCCCAAAAGGAAGGCCTCCGGGAGGGCGGAGGCCTAGTCTGGGGAGGCTGGAGGTCCTTGAAAAACTTGGGCTCTGGACACCGTTCCTACCGCTGCGCATGAGCAGGCGCCTCCGCGCTGATCCGCTTAATCTGCGTTATAGGTGCTCGTGAGCAGGAGCAGTGCGCCTGTCCGATTAGTGGGCTTGTCGTGCCCCTAACGAGCAATGACGAGACGCTTCTATAGGAGACTGTCCTGCTTGGATCGTTCGCCCGTACTCGCTGACCGGCTCTCCAGCCGGGCGTTCTGCCAGAGCCTCTGCGGCAAGCGCCTACTTTAGTCACTCGTCTGCAACGAAAGCCACTGCGCCTGAGCGGTGGAAGGGGCGCTTAGGAACGAGGACGCGAACCCAAGATTGAGCCTCCTCAGTTGGCACAAGGTCCTCGTAAGCGGCTTATGATTTGTCCGACCGGGAGGACTAGCGAGTAGAACTTGCGTGACGGCTACCGTTGGGTGCTTCGGTGAAATTGGTGAGCGAGTACATTGAACGCGCTACGCAGTTGGAAGCGCTCGCCGACGGGGAGACAAACCTCAGGTTCAAGGCTGAGCTGCTGAAGCAAGCCGCCTCTTATCGCAAACTCGCCGCAAGCCGTGCGGAAAAGCACGGCTTGCCCCCTCCCAGCGCCCTCGAAGAACCAAACTAGATCACGCGGCGCGGCTTTAATCGTCCCACGTCAGCTTGTCGCACTCGGAGCACTTAAAGGCCCGGACTATCTTGCCGGAGGCAACGTGGAGGCAGCTATCTACCCTCAACAGCCGGCCATTGCAGTGCGCGCAGGTTTCGAACTGCGCGGGGGGGGGGTGGGGTGGCGTAAAACCAAGGCGACTCATGTGTTAGCTCCCGCTGCTGGCTAACGACGCTAGGCGCAAAGGGCCGTTCCTAAATTAAAGTAGGATACTTTCCGCCAAAGCCCTCCCCCATTAATCGGTGCAAGAAGGCCGCCTAAGTTGCGGCCTTACTCTTTAGTCTCTTGGTGCAGTTCGGCCTTCCTTGCGATCAGATCAGCGACGAGTTCGGCGATTCCTGTAACGGTTATCTGGTCGTTCACGCGGAGAAGCCATCTTTCGGTATCGTTCGATCTTCTTGTCGAGATTGATGCACTTCTCACACATGGTCCGCCCCGTCGCGGCTATACGCGGTTCCCAATTGACAATGATCGTATGGTTCCCCCCAAGCGAGATCAGGCAGGGCGACGCTCTTCTATCGGCTGCCCCGTACGAGGCGCAGCTGCGGAGATGCCAGTTTGTGGGGCGGAACCGGTATCGCAGTGAACTTTTCCTCGCTCCGTTGCGCGCGTTTGCAGTTCGGGCAGACGAAAAGTGCGCGATGATTGGATCCGGGGTATCTCGCACCAGCTCCGAGCGGAACCATCTCATGGTGATGCGGCAATTCGGACATTGCGGGTCGTCCAGTTGCGCTAGTGCTTTCTTTAGCTGGTCCATGCCACGCCCCACGCCGTTCGGGAAAGGTAGCAAAGATTTCTGAGCGTGACGTACCAAAGGATACATATCGCCTGCTAACTAAGGAGGTCGCCAATTAACAAATGCGATAGCTGGAACATGGGAGATCGGGAAAAGTAGGCAAGCCGGGGAGGCGCAGCGATTTCATTTCGAACATTTTGAAACCCGGAAAGAGGGCCGCTGCCTTTGGACAGCGGCCCTTCGCTTTTCGCACCTTGCTGTTGTTTCCGCGTACGAAGGCGCGTCATGTCCCAGGCACCCCGGCGAGCGCCTGCGAATATTTGCGGCCCCGTGCATCGATTGCTCGGAACGAAACCAATTGTTGCCGGATTATCCCGGCGACGGACCCCAAACGTCAAAACAAGTACAAACGGCCTCAGCTTCTCCCTTGCCCCCCGGAGCTGAGGTCGTTTCGTCTTTGCGGCCATGTCATGTCTCTGTGGCACAAGCATTGCACATTCATTGGTGACTGGGATTGCTGGTCCCCAGTTTGGTACAGGGCGCCGCCGGGACGCTTCATTTCGAGCCCGGCGGCGTATCTTTGTGGAACATCAAAGGCGATGCAGCGCGTTGCTGAGCAGGGCAAGGGACATACTGGCCGTAAGGCCTAGCGGCGAGCCGTTACAGCGTGAGCAGGAGCTGAATGAGGCCCATGTGGGTCTCCCCCATGCCAAGCGGCTCGGTAGTTGCGCTCCAGCTTATCCAGCATCTCAGAGAGGTGAAGCACGGCGACGGTCAGCTACCTTACCGGGTCCGCCGTTCGGTAATCCCGAGAGCCTCGACCCGGCCTATATGGGCGCGCCGATCTGAAACGCTGCTCACAGTCTGAAGGCACGTCACCCTCTAAATCCCCATCGCCTTCGTGCCGTCCCCGCCTGAATAACGGGCCACCGTGCCGCTCGCGCGAGCCACTGGGGCCTCGGCGGCAACCGCAAGCGCTTGGGCCCGATTTGGAAGTACGCCCTGTATCGGTTTCTCGTCCGGCAGGAGGTGGACTGAAAAAGGGTTCCCGTGGAGGCGTTGGATTGGCGCGAAAATATCCAGCTGCGGTGCCCGCTCAGCAAGCGACTTCATCCGTGCAGTCCATTCCGGCCCGCTCGTATAGAATACCGCCAAATGTTGCTTGATCAGCGCAAGGCTGCCACGGCCATCTGGCTGGCAGGCAAGGATTTTCAATGTAGCGAGCTGAAAACTCAACGCGAGGCACCGCACGCAAAGCGGACTAGTTTGGCCGGCGACCAACACGCTCGAAGTCTAAGATGCCCCCATGATGGAATCATGAGCCGCCGATGCGGCGCAGTCAATTCCAGAACAAGCTTCCGACCATATGAAGAACCCCGACCACTGCTGCGGAACCACAGATGGCTATGGCAATATCGACCAGCAGTAGAAGCTGACTTCTAGTTTCGTAGTCCAGGTTAGCAAAGACTTTGCGCATCCCCAGCTCCCGGCGTCAGGAACAAGGAACGTCATTTCATTATTCATTGTTCCAAGCGACGTTCGAGAGCGATGGGCAAATTTTTCCTCGCCATAATCATTGTCAGTCCAGGCATCATCATCGCTATCGTGGTTATGTGATGCTGCTTTGAGCTACTTGCGGGACAGGCCCTTGAACGAGCTGGCCCGGAGCAGGCCTTCAGAGGTGATGTCCCGATATTCGATGTCGGCGTAGAACTTCGGCTCGACCCAGGTGGCCTTCGGTTTCCTGACCGGCTTGGTGAGCTTCTGCTTCGGGCTGACGACGGTATCGAGGGCCTTGCGAATCTCGGCCGACTTCGTCCGGCTCCAGCCCGTTCCGACCTTGCCCATATAGCGCAGCTCTTTCCCTTCCTGCTTGCCGAGATAGAGCGCGGCGACGCCGGACGGGTCCTTGACGAAACCAACAACAGGGAATTTTTCGCGCTGCACCGTCTTGATCTTCTGCCAGGCCTCGACTCGGTCCGACCGGTACGGCGCATCCACTCGCTTGGAAACGATGCCCTCATAGTTGAGCTTGCTCGCCGCCTCGAAGAGCGCCTGCCCGTCGCCTTCATGGTGCTCGCTATAGAAGATCGGTGCTTCCAGCCCGTTCTCATCTATCAGCTGTTTCAGCAGCTCCTTGCGGGCAAGCTGCGCGTTGTTGCGGAGATCTACGCCGTCCAGCCAGAGGAGATCGAAGGCGAAGAAAAGCAGGCGGTCCTGGTCGCCTCTGCCGAGGTCGGCCTGCAGTTCGGAGAAGTTGGCACGCTCTTCGTGGATGACGACCACTTCCCCGTCCACGATAGCCTGACCTGGGATGTCGAAGGCGCCGGCAATGACAGAGAACCGATTGACCCAGTTGTGGCCGTTGCGGGTGAAGGCCTTCCGGTCGTCACCGTGGATGTGGAGCTGGATGCGATAGCCGTCGTATTTGACCTCGTGAATCCACTGAGCCCCTGAAGGAGCTTTCATCTTCAGGGTCGCAAGCTGGGGGCTGATAAAGCCCGGCATGGAAGCTCGCGGCTTCTTGGCCAGTGCTCGGGTACGCTTTGCCACGAACGCAACTCACAAAAAGCCCGCCGTCGGTGGGGGGAGCCGACGGCGGGGCAGCCTACCTACCTTACTTAGGACTCTCCAACCGCGAGGCTCATGCGCCGTTCCCAGGCGTTCTCACATACAACCGCGATTCAGATTCCAGGTTGTATTTTCAACGTCAACTAGAACGTCAGACGAACGGTTGGCGAACGCGATGCGATAGAGCGTTCTTACAGCGGAACGCCCTTAGTACTGGGACCTCTTCAGAAGCTCCGGCAGACGCGAGATCGCCTTTGCACGATGGCGTAGCCTTCTTCAAGCGCCTTCAACGCAGCCCGAGCGTGACGAGCGGCTTCTTCGTTACCTGATTTTTCAATCTCTTCGACAGCCCAGGCCAAATACTGAATGGCGGCGTCATGGTGAGCGCTATCGCGTTCTGACATTGACTAACCTTGTAAGCGTGGTTTCGAAACCTCAAACGCTCAGGCGCGGCAGTCGGATCACATTTCGCATCAGACCCGTGCACGGCACAGGACTATCACTAATTGAAACGAGGGTTCGTCGCGGGCGAGAAGCAATGTCCGTCGTCCTCCAGGATGGTCCACGGTGGTGGAAACCGCGAGGGTTATCCATCACATCCGTCGGTTTGCCGGAGTGCCCCTTCGGCTTACTGGAGGCATAGGTCGGGCCTTCCTTTGCAGCCCGCACCTGCCGGTCTCGCTCGGCGCAGAGATCGTCAACCTTGCTCTGCATCCGTTGCAGGGTCTCAGCCGAGGCGGTCGTTAACCCCGCCCTTTGAAGCTGGAGGATTTCCTTGCGCTGGCGACTGACCTGCGAGCGCATGCGCTCGATTTCCGAGCGGAGATATTCGAGTGTGGGCATGGACAGACCTGGATTTCCCACAATAGAACAAAGGCCGAACATCCGGTCAAGGCGGCGGACGTGAAAGATTTACTGATGTACCTCTCTCACTCGGCGGGAGCATCGCACCGGCATTGGCACATAGTGCACTAGCCAAAGACGGACGGTCTGTTTGTCTAAGGTGCGCCTTGCCAGTCTTTCAAGCCCCCAAGCTTCCGACGATTGGCGAGAGCGTCGAAGGCCCGGCGCGGTCAGCTTCACCGGGGCCGGTCAGCGCGGGATAGCTCAAGACGATGGACGCTGAAGCTGAGCGGCAACGTGGTTTGGAGTTGGGTCGCCGATGGGCGGAGCACGCTTCGGCACACGAGCTGGCCACCTTGGTGAGCGGCTCGTTCAATGACCTCAGCCAAATGCTGCCAGCGGACCTGTCAGATCATTTCGTCGGCCGTTTTCGCGAAGGCGTGCTGCGCGTCTGGCGTGGAGCCTAAGCTTACCTTTCTTCCTTGATGATTCTGACCTGCCCCTGAAGTTTCACCCAGTAGCGGTTAGAGTCTCGGCGGATGTTACGCCGTTTGGCGCGGTGTGAGCAACGTGCGATCGGCGGAGCTGGTCGGGGTTGCGCAGCCGATCGCACGTCGGCGGTGAGGTAGGCGGCGTAGGCCGCAGGGGTCAGATAGCCGAGCGAGGAATGCGGGCGTTGGCCGTTGTAGTCGCCGACCCAATCCGCAATCTTGGCGCGGGCGTGATCGAGGCCGAAGAACAAGGTTTCGTTGAGAAGCTCGTCCCGCATCCGGCCGTTGAAGCTTTCACAGAAGGTGCATCGGCTTGCCCGGCGCAATGAAGTGCCAGTCGATCTTGTTCTCCTCCGACCAGGCCAGCATGCCATTGCAGGTGAACTCGGTGCCGTTGTCGGAGACGATCATGCCCGGCTTGCCGCGCTGATTGATCAGCGCCGTCAGTTCGCGTGCCACCCGCCGCCCCGGGATCGAGGTGTCGGGGATGGCCGCCAGACATTCGCGGGTCACGTCATCGACGATATTCAGGACCCGGAAGCGACGGCCGCTGGCGGAATGGTCGTGGACAAAATCCAGCGACCACCGGGCGTTCGGCCGAGCCTCGACCAGTATCGGCGCTCGGGTGCCCACGGCGCGGCGGCGGGCCCGGCGCTTGCGCACGCTGAGGGCTTCGCCTCGCCTCCAACGAGATGCTGACGCCACCTGATGATCCGCAACGCTGTGCGAGCTGTTGGTTTTGAGGCGCCTATTAAGGCCTTGAGCGGGGCATGTTCTTCGAGGATACTATTGGTCGGCAGATCGGGGGCGCCCGCCTCTGTAGTTCTGATTTACGGAAACTTAATGGATCATTGCCAACGTCGAGAGCATTGCAACTCGTCGCCCCTTATCATCTAGACCTGCTCGGTTGGCAGTCTCTTCGTGGGAGACACCCTTATGCTAAAAGGATGCACGATTGCTGCTTTCGCGCTGTTTTTTTTGGCATTGTACGATCACCAAGTATCAAACGGCAAGTATACTGACGCTGTTCTTGTCTTGGCGAAGCAAATAACGCGTTCGTTCCGGGTCTGACAGAGCGAGGCGGGCTGGCGCGCGTCTACGGCTTCTTCGTGCCGAAACGTCCTGCCCGGCACAGGGACTTTGGGAGCGCCGTCGTCCCTCCCTGGCTGCAAACTGGTTCGACCTAGGTAGCTCTGTTCTGAATGGCCGTTGGTAGAGTCCGGGATTTGTTTTTCTTACAATACGCGACGACCGCAGTGGAATTCCGCTGCAGGCGGTCGTAATCCAATACACTGTTGCTTGCGGCTGCGTTGTAATAGCCACTCATGAAGTATCTTACGAAATCTTGATCCGCTGGACCGTACGCCAACCAAGTTCCGCAAGTGATCTTGTTAAAATCCAGCGTAGCAGTAGGCACTGCGGTCACGCCTATCGATTTTTCCAACCCTGCCATCACGCCGGCATTCGGGTTGGATTGGCACCACCCTCTTACGCTTGTGACATTTGTCCGATGCAGGTCAAAATCTACAAACGTCCTCCGACTTTCATAACTAAACCAGCCGGTCATCCAAGCCGAAAACTTGCTCGACGGTGCAGCCGGCATGGCAAGATATTCACCACAGGTGATGCTGCGAATATCTGCCGTCGTGGCGCCCGCCTCGCTGGCGATAGTTGAGGAGACTAGGACGAGCGCAAGCAGAAGCAATCTGCACCTCATTGTGATGACCTCCCAAGCGACGATTGGCTGCCGGACCAAGCACGATCACCGTGATCACACACGCCTCCCGTGCCTACAAGGGCATTCGCCCTTAGGGCGACTGACCTACTTGATCTAGATCAAGGCCGGCGACGCAATCTCCTTACCCGGCCATTTCCGCTCAAGCAAAAGTATGTCCCTCCAATCCCAGTAAACCTTCCGCCATTTGTCGGTCGCCAATCATTGACTTAGATCAATGCCAATCCCCACCCGCAGGCAAGTTTCTTTTGGGTGCATGCCTTTAGCTGGATCGGAATGCCGTCCGCCACAATTCTCTGGCAAGACGGCCGCGCATCGCGAAGCCGCTATTCACCTCGCGCCAGTCAGGATCCCCGATGATAGTCGCTAGTGCTAGTTGATGTCTCGTCGGAAGAGGCAAAATATGAAGATACTTGCGCTGTTGCTCGCTTCGGCAATTTTGCTCTTCTGCGCAGGCGAGAGCCACGCTGTGGTGAGAATTGCCAATGATCGCGGCGGCTTGATCCGACATTACGTCGATCGATACGATCAGTTGAACGACACGGGCCAGACGGTGGTCATCGATGGGCTGTGCGCCTCCGCCTGCACGATCGTGCTTTCGATCGTCCCATCAAACAGGATCTGCGTTACCGAAAAGGCAAACCTTGCTTTCCACGCAGCTTGGGACCTCGGGCCTGGTGGACGCCACATTACAAATCCAGAAGCCACACGGACGATGTATTTGATGTACCCGGCTCCAGTTCGGAATTGGATATCAACGCGGGGTGGGTTGTCGCCTCGCATGATCTTCCTTCGGGGGCCGAAGTTGCAGGACATGTTCGCACGGTGCTATCTGGATGCTGCAATTTTTCTAAGGCTGTAACTGACCAGAGGCCGTCCGCGAGCGGCAACATAAGTGGACAAGCAATGTAAGCTCAGAACCGCTGACAACTCAGCATGCCATGTTACTAGCATTGCGCGGGCCGTTCGATTCATGATGTTCGGTTGATCGCGGAATCGGACGCATCGACGGATCGCGGCACGCGCTTTGTCAGCCGTTATGGCGGCAGCCGGATAGCGACTCCGGCCGCAGGTACAGCGGAGCTTCTTGTCTGTCGTGCGCCTTGCCGATTGTGGCCCGCTGCTTCAGTTTCTGTGCGCCGCCATCTTCTTAAGCGTGGCAATCTGTCGAAAGAAGGTTTTTATCGACTGGGCAGGGCTTCCGAGAACCCTAGCGCCGGGTGCTAGATCCGAAATGACGCCCGCCTGCGCTCCGATTTCCGAACCTCGGCCTATTAGAAGATGCCCTGCCATAGCAGCCTGCCCACCAACGCGGACGAAATCTTCAAGGACGGTTGAACCCGAGATCCCCACTTGTGCAACTACGACGCAACAGCGGCCGAGAGTAACATTGTGACCGATCTGCACGAGGTTATCGAGGCGGGAGCCAGCGCCGATCACGGTGTCTCGCGATGATCCTCGGTCAATCGTCGAATTAGCACCTACTTCAACATCATCTTCAAGAATAACTCGCCCAAGCTGGGGGATCGAGAGAAACCCACCGCTGGTGGAGGCGAATCCGAACCCTTCCTGGCCAATCCGCGCACCCGGATATACGTAAACGCGCGCTCCCAATACCGCGTAACTAAGGCTCACATGTGCGCCAATCCGGCAGTCCCTATCGATGGTGACGCCGCTTCCGATGACTGCGGAAGGACCGATCCGACAGCCCGGCCCTATCTCCACTCCGCTTTCGATCACAGACAGGGGTCCAACTTCTGTCGAGGGATCTATGTGTGCGTCATCCGCTACTATGGCGGACGGGTGAACACCGGGTCGCAGCGGCGGCACAGGATAGAAAAGGGCAGCAACGCGGGCCCAGGCCGCATAGGGCTCGCTCGTAAAAATCGCCGCAGTTGTCGCTGGCACTCGCGCAGCCATATCAGGGTGAACGACCACAGCGCCGGCGGACGTTTGATCCAGCGCAGAAGTGTAACGTCGGTTATCTAGGAAGCTCACTTCACTCGGCCGAGCCGTTTGTAGAGGGGCTACACCTTCCAGCAATAGTTCGCGTCCGTCCGCCACACCCCGCGCCGCGCTAGCGACGAGCGCGAGGGAATGCGGGCCAGTTCGCCGGAAGAACCTTGCGCTCCCTAGTACTGTTTCGGTCATCACATC
>NZ_JBVVPC010000040.1:0-72026 GCF_055807355.1 Bradyrhizobium sp. Ken01 | reverse complement strand
CGCCTCAACGCCAAGGCACGCGATGCGCGCACCGCCTACGCCAATGCAACTTGACAACAGAGATAGTCGCTCACCCGGATCGCAAGAGCGATCCGACCTCTCCCCGCAAGCGGGGTGAGGTAAGAAAAAAATCAGTGCGCCTCGTCCCAATTGTTCGCTGCGCGTGCGTCGACATGCAGCGGCACCGAGAGCAGCACGGCCGGGAACGGCGCGTCCTGCATCACGTGCTGCACGACGGGGAGGGTGGCCTCGACCTCCGCGTCCGGCACCTCGAAGATCAATTCGTCATGCACCTGCAGCAGCATCTGCGCAGATAGCTTCTTCAGGACCAGGGCATCCTCCATCCGCGTCATGGCGCGGCGGATGATGTCGGCGGCGGTGCCCTGGAGCCGGGCGTTGATCGCGGCGCGCTCGTTGAAGGCGCGCACCGAGGCGTTCGAAGCCTTGATGTCGGGATAGTGCATCTTCCGTCCGAACAGCGTGGTGACGTAGCCGTGGCTCCGGCAGAAGTCGCGCGTCTCGTCCATGTAGGCGCGGATGCCGGGAAAGCGCTCGAAGTATTTCTTGATGTAGGCGGAGGCCTCTTCGCGTGCGATGCCGAGCTGGTTGGCGAGGCCGAACGCCGAAATGCCGTAGATGATGCCGAAATTGATCGCCTTGGCGCGGCGCCTGATTTCGCTCGGCATGCCCTTGATCGGCACGCCGAACATCTCGGACGCCGTCATGGCGTGAATGTCGAGACCGTCCTTGAACGCCTGCTTCAGCACGGGAATGTCGGCGATCTCGGCGAGCAGCCGCAGCTCGATTTGCGAATAGTCGGCGGAGACTAGCTTGTGCCCCGGCGTTGCGATGAAGGCGCGGCGGATTTTTCTGCCGTCCTCGGTGCGCACCGGGATGTTCTGCAAATTCGGCTCGTTCGACGACAGCCGGCCCGTCGTGGTCGCGGCCAGCGCGTAGGTTGTGTGGACGCGGTGGGTCCGGGGGTTCACGTAGGTCGGCAGTGCGTCGGTGTAGGTCGATTTCAGCTTCGAGACCTGGCGCCACTCCAGAATTTTCTTCGGGAGGTCGTGGCCCTGCTCGGCGAGTTCGTCGAGCACCTGCGCGGTGGTGGACCATGCGCCGGTCTTGGTCTTGGTGCCGCCGGACAGTCCCATCTTGCCGAACAAGATGTCGCCGATCTGCTTCGGGCTGCCGACATTGACCGGCTCGCCCGCGATCTGCTGGATCTCGGCCTCGACGCGGGCCGCGGTCTGGGCGAAGTCGCCGGAGAGACGCGACAACACCTGGCGGTCGATCGAGATGCCGCGTCGCTCCATGCGTGCGAGCACTGCGACCAGCGGGCGTTCCAGCGTCTCGTAGACCGTCGTCATGTGCTCGGCGACAAGGCGCGGCTTCAGCACGCGCCAGACCCGCAAGGTCACGTCGGCGCCCTCCGCCGACAGCGACGCGGCCTTGTCGATCGGCACCTGGTCGAACGTGATCTTGCCCTTGCCGCTGCCGAGCAGCTCGTTCTCCTTGAGCATGGCGTGACCGAACCAGCGCTCGGACAGCTGCTCCAGCGCGTGCGAGCCGCGGCCGGCGTCGAGCACGTAGGAGATCAGCTGCGCATCGTCGGTGTTGCGCAGTGTGATGCCGTGCTGCGCCAGCATCACCGCGGTGAATTTGACGTCGAATCCGATCTTGAGAATGCCTGGTGATTCCAGCACCGGCCGCAACGCCTCGATCGCATCACTGTGCCTGACCTGGTCGGGCGCGAGGCCGGCGTCGAACAGGCCGGCACCGCCGCCGGACTGCTTGTGCGCCAGCGGCACGTAGCAGGCGTCGTTCGGCGCCAGCGCCAGCGCGATGCCGCAGAGATCGGCCTGCATCGGATCGATCGAGTTTGCCCGGATCTCGACCGCGACATGGCCGGCATCATGGATACGCGCGATGAAGGCGTTCAATTCCGCGAGGCTCTTGATAGCCTGGTACTTGCTGCGATCGACCGTAAGCTTGCGCAAAGCCTCTTCGCGCGCGGCGGCGAGCGAAATCGGCGCGCCCTTCGGGCTCGCGGCCTTGTCCTCCTTGCTCGCCGATGCGTTGCGCTGGCCCACTGGCGCTTGCGCCGGCGCGCCGGTTCCCGGGGCCGGCACGACGTCCGAAGGCGGCAGCGGCGAGAAGACGCTGGCGCCGCTGGAATAGCCCGGATCGGCATCGACGTTGGCCGGATCGATCTGCGAGAACTCGGCGACGCGGCGCGTCAGCGTGGAAAATTCCATCGCCTTCAGGAACGCGATCAGCTTGCGCGCATCGGGTTCGTGGACGGCGAGATCGTCCAGCGGGACTTCGAGGTCGACCTTGTCGTCGAGCAATACGAGCTGCCGTGAGATGCGCGCCTTCTCGGCGTTCTCGATCAGCGCCTCGCGCCGCTTCGGCTGTTTGATTTCGGTGGCGCGGAACAGCAGTTGCTCGAGATCGCCATATTCGACGATCAGCTGCGCCGCGGTCTTGATGCCGATGCCGGGCACGCCAGGAACGTTGTCGGTGGAATCGCCGGCCAGGGCCTGCACCTCCACCACCTTCTCCGGCGGCACGCCAAACTTCTCGATCACCTCGGGGATGCCGATGCGGCGGTCCTTCATGGTGTCGTACATGGTGACGCAATCGGTGACGAGCTGCATCAGGTCCTTGTCGGAGGACACGATCGTCGCGCTCGCGCCGCGCTCGCAGGCCTGCCGCACATAGGTCGCAATCAGATCGTCGGCCTCGAAGCCGACCTGTTCCAGGCAAGGCAGGTCGAAGGCGCGTACCGCTTCGCGGATCAGCGAAAATTGCGGGATCAGATCGTCCGGCGCCGGCGCCCGGTGCGCCTTGTACTCGGGATAGATCTTGTTGCGGAAGGTGATTTCCGACTTGTCGAAGATGATCGCCAGATGCGTCGGCCGGTTGTCCTCGGGCATCTCGCGCAAAAGCTTCCACAGCATGTTGCAGAAGCCGAGCACGGCATTGACCTGCAAGCCGTCGGACTTGCGGTTCATCGGCGGCAGCGCATGGTAGGCGCGGAAGATGTAGCCGGAACCGTCGACCAGGAAGACATGGTCGCCCTTGCCGGCCGCCTTCGCGGCGACGGGCTTGGCAGCAGCTGTCGCAGCAGCGGGTTTGGTTTCGGCCTTGGCGACGGTCTTCGGGGATGTCTTGGGAGATGTCTTGGGCATGGCCGCAATGTATGAATTTTTGCGGACTTTGACAGCCTTGGGAGGGGGATTTTTGGACCCGTGGCGCTGCTATCCCCACTGTCATTCCCCGCGAAAGCGGGGAATCCAGTACGCCGCGGCCTCTCGGCTCAATCACTGACGTCTCGGCGTGCTGGGTCGCCCGGTCAAGCCGGGCGACGACATCGAGAGGGCGGCTATTCCGCCGCCTGCAGCAACGGCCCTGTCTTCTTCGGCGCGATCCAGAACGCATCGGGCCGCTCGAACAGGAAATTGCCGCCAAGGCGCAGTGCGACCTGCCAGATCGCGAGCGAGCCGATCACGCCGACGATGGTCACGATCAACGACACCGCGCCGATGTCGGGAATGATGCCGGTGCGCAAGAGCAGCGTCCGTGTCGCCGCCATCGGCAGGAAGAACGCGAGATAGATCACGATCGAATGCTCGCCGCAGAAACGGAAAACGTTCAACCACTGCACGCGCGCGAGCAGGGTGCCCATCGTAATGATGGCGCAGGCGCCGGCGAAGCCGAGCATGAGCGATACGAATTTCCACTCGCTGGCGCCGAGCATAACCAAGCCGCTATTGACCAGCGTCCATGTCGCGAGCGCTGCCAGCGCCCATGCGGGATGATTGCGCGCGCGGTCCGACAACGCGAACACGTAGGGCGCGAACAAATAGCCCGAATAGAAATAGACGAAACGCGCGCAGAACTCGTCGATCGCGGTCCAGCCCGTTGCGACCCGCGCCGTCTCCAGTGCCGCCGCGATGAGCCAGATCGCGGGCGGAGGGACCAGCCGTGTCAGTTTTGTGACGACGAAGAAGAGCGGCAGGAGGTAGATGAACCACAGCGTGCCGAACGGCTCGACGAAGGACTCCAGATAGAGCAAGCCGGCGTCGCGCCAGCTCGTTTCCGCCGCGAATGCGGGGGCCTTGAAGCCGAACTGGATTGTCACCCAGACGACATAGAAATAGGCGAAATGCACCACCTTGCGGTCGAGATAGGTTCGCCAGTCCCGGTCGATCACCAGTGGCAGGAACAGACCCGAAATCAGGAAGAAATCCGGCATCCGGAATGGCTTCGCGAAGGCCACCAAGACATGCATGAAACCGGTCTCGCCGGCAGCAAGCTCGACCCCCAGCACCGAATGCATCATCACGACCATGACGATGCAGATGCCCTTGGCGTAATCGACCCAATCGACGCGCGCAGCAGCCGGGGCCTTGAGTCCCCCGCTCGCGGCGATTGTGCCTGATGGTGCCATGGTGTCTCTTTTTGAGGCGTGTTCCGCCAGGATCTGCGTGAACGCGGGGCAGTTTGCCGCCTTGCTGCTTACGATTTCTTTACCGGTACAAGTGCTGTGCCGTTTTTTGTACGCGGGCTGTTCCCTCACCCCGGTAAAATGCTAAACCGCCTTGGAATAGGGATTTTGTTAACCAAGCCAAACAGGGTTTTTCATGCGCATTGCTATGATCGGCACGGGCTATGTGGGACTGGTGTCCGGGGCCTGCTTTGCGGATTTCGGTCACGACGTCGTCTGCGTCGACAAGGACGAGAAGAAGATCGCGGCCCTTCATCGTGGCGAGATCCCGATCTACGAGCCCGGGCTCGACGAGCTGGTGGCGACCAACGTCAAGGCCAAGCGGCTGGAGTTCACCACCGATTTGTCCAAGCCGGTCGCGGATGCCGATGCCGTGTTCATCGCGGTCGGCACACCGTCGCGCCGCGGCGACGGCCACGCCGATCTGTCCTATGTCTATGCCGCCGCGAAAGAGATCGCGCAGTCGCTGTCCGGCTTCACCGTCGTCGTGACCAAGTCGACCGTACCGGTCGGCACCGGCGACGAGGTCGAGCGAATCATCCGCGAGACCAATCCCAAAGCCGACGTGGTCGTCGCCTCGAATCCCGAATTCCTGCGCGAGGGCGCGGCGATCCGCGACTTCAAATTCCCCGATCGCATCGTCGTCGGCACCGCCGACGAGCGCGGCCGCAAGGTGATGAGCGACATCTATCGTCCGCTGTCGCTGAACCAGGCGCCGCTGATGTTCACGGAACGCCGCACCGCCGAGATGATCAAATACGCCGCCAACGCGTTCCTCGCGACCAAGATCACCTTCATCAACGAGATCGCCGACCTCTCCGAAAAGGCCGGCGCCAACGTGCAAGAGGTCGCGCGCGGCATTGGCCTGGACAACCGCATCGGCACCAAGTTCCTGCATGCCGGTCCCGGCTTCGGCGGCTCCTGCTTTCCGAAGGACACCAAGGCGCTGATCAAGATCGCGCAGGACTACGATGTGAGCTTGCGCATCGTCGAGTCCGTGCTGGCGGTCAACGAGAACCGCAAGCGCGCGATGGCGCGAAAAGTGAGCCAGGCGCTCGGCGGCTCGCTGCGCGGCAAGACCATCGCTGTGCTCGGCCTCACCTTCAAGCCCGACACCGATGACATGCGCGACGCGCCGTCGATCCCGCTGGTCACCGGCCTGATCGATATGGGCGCGAAGGTGAAGGCCTTCGATCCCGTCGGCATGGAGCAGGCGAAGAGCGAGCTGCCCAGCATCACTTATTGCGAGGACGCCTATTCCTGCGCGGAAGGCGCCGATGCGATCGTGATCGTCACCGAATGGGTGCAGTTCCGGGCTCTCGACCTCGACCGGCTGAAGGCAACCATGGCGCAGCCCGTCATCGTCGACTTGCGCAACATCTACCGCCCCGAGGAGATGGCTGCGGCCGGCTTCGTCTACGAGAGCATTGGCCGGCCGCCGGTGCAGGGCTAGCGATCCAACGTCGCGCATAATTCCGTCATGGCCGGGCTTGTCCCGGCCATCCACGTCTGTTTTCTAGTGTGACGACGTGGATGCCCGGCGGTTTCCGTGCGAAGACGCGCTTCGCGCTTTTGCCGGGCATGACGAATGGACAGGCCTTGCCCCGCAGTTTCGACACGCCCCTCCCGATCGATGCCGTGCTCGACGACCTCTCGCGCACGCTGGAGGCGCATCATGCCGCCGTGCTGGTGGCGCCCCCGGGCGCCGGCAAGACCACGCGCGTGCCACTGGCGCTGCTCGATGCCCCCTGGGCCAAGGGCAAGAAGATCATCGTGCTGGAGCCGCGGCGCATCGCGGCGCGCGCCAGCGCCGACCGCATGGCCAAATCACTGGGCGAACGCGCCGGCGAGACTGTCGGCTATCGCGTCCGCTTCGGCTCGAAGATCTCGCGCGCGACCCGCATCGAGGTGGTGACGGAGGGTATCTTCACCCGCCAGATTCTCGACGATCCCGAGCTGTCGGGCATCGCCGCCGTCCTGTTCGACGAATTCCACGAGCGCTCGCTCGATGCCGACATGGGCCTCGCGCTGGCGCGCGACGCGCAAACCGGCCTGCGCGAGGATTTGCGCATCCTCGTGATGTCGGCAACGCTCGATGGCGCCCGCGTGGCAAGATTGCTCGGCGAAGCGCCCGTCGTCGAAAGCGAGGGCCGCGCCTTTCCGGTCGAGACCCGCTATCTCGGCCGCAAGGCGGACGCGCCGGTGGAGCGACAGATGGCGGATGCGATCGCCTCGGCGCTACGGGCCGATGCCGGCTCGGTGCTGGCGTTCCTGCCGGGCGCCGCTGAAATCCGCCGAACCCAGAACCTCCTCGCCGAACGAGTGCAGGATTCCAGCATCGAAATCGTGCCGCTGTTCGGCGCACTCGACGCCGCCGTGCAGGATCGTGCCATCTCGCCGGCACCCAAGGGCACGCGCAAGGTGGTGCTGGCGACCTCGATCGCGGAGACCTCGCTCACCATTGAGGGTGTGCGCATCGTGGTCGATTCCGGTCTTGCCCGCGTGCCGCGCTACGAGCCCGACATCGGCCTGACCCGGCTCGAGACCGTGCGCGTCTCGCGCGCGGCGGCGGACCAGCGCCGCGGCCGCGCCGGCCGCACCGAGCCCGGTGTCTGCTACCGGCTCTGGGACGAACCTCAGACAGCCTCGCTCGCGCCCTACACCCAGCCCGAGATCCTCAGCGCCGATCTGTCCTCGCTGGTGCTCGATCTCGCGCAATGGGGCGTCGCCGATCCTGCCGCACTGTCGTTTCTCGACCCGCCGCCGCAGCCGGCCTGGAAGGAAGCAAAAAACCTGCTCTCCGAGCTCAACGCGCTCGATGGCGATGGCCGCATCACCGCGAAAGGCAAGAGCCTGCGCGCGCTGGCGCTGCCGCCGCGGCTCGCGCGCATGATCGTGGATTCGCATCGTGCCGGCGAGGGCGAAGCCGCCGCCGAGATCGCTGCCATCATCACCGAGCGCGGGCTCGGCGGCGACAGCGTCGATCTCGAGCACCGTCGGGATCAGTTCCGCCGCGACCGTTCCCCGCGAGCCGCAAGCGCGCGCGACCTCGCGCGGCGCTGGGCCTCGCAGGTGGCGGCGTCAGAGAAGGCGGCGACCGGAGAAGCTGGCCTCTCGACCGGCCTGATGCTGGCCTACGCCTTCCCGGATCGCGTCGCGCGCAACCGCGGCAATGGCAGCTTCGTGCTCGCCAACGGTCGAGGTGCTGCCGTAGATCAAACCTCCTCGCTCGCGCGCGCCCCCTATATCGCGATCGGCGAGATGACGGGCACGGCGGCGAGCGGACGCATTCTGCTCGCAGCGCAAATCTCGCAGGACGAGATCGAACGGCATTTCGCCGAGCATATCGAATCCGTCGAGGAGATATCGTTCGATCGCGGCGCGATGGCGCTGCGGGCGCGGCGCAAGCGCGCGCTGCACGCGATCACGCTCTCCGAGGCGACGCTCGCCGTGTCGCCCTCGGAGGACACTGCGCGCATCTTCGCGGATGGGCTCATCGCCGCCGGACTCGACCGGCTGCCCTGGTCGAAGGTAGCCAAACAATGGCGCGATCGCGTGATGTTTTTGCGCAAGGCCGAGGGCGACAGCTGGCCCGATTTGTCGGACGACGGCTTGATCGCACGGCGCGACGATTGGCTGGTGCCGGCGCTCTACGACAAGATCGCGCTGAAGGACATCTCCGCCGGCGATCTCTCCGACGCGCTGATGGCGTTGTTGCCGTGGGAGATGCGCGCGCGGCTCGACCGCGAGGCGCCGACGCATTTCGAGGCGCCGACCGGCAGCGTGCTCGCCATCGACTATGAAGCCGAGCAGGGGCCGACCATCGCGGTGCGGCTGCAGGAATTGTTCGGCCTCAACACCCATCCCTCGATCGCCGCCGGCAAGGTGCCGCTGGTGCTGGAGCTGCTGTCGCCGGCGCAGCGCCCGGTGCAGGTGACGCGCGATCTTCCTGGCTTCTGGCGCGGCAGCTACAGTGCCGTGCGCTCCGATTTGCGCGGCCGCTACCCGCGCCATCCCTGGCCCGAAGATCCGGCGAATGCGCTTCCGACCCGGCGGGTCAAGCCGCGCGGGACGTGAGGCGCTAGATATGCGAGTGCATCCATGCCCGCTGGCGCAGCTGGAACCTACGGCAATTGACCGTGCGCGGGATTGAAAAAGTCCACGCCGTCGTGCTCTGGTGCGCCCTCACCAACAACATCCTGCAAGGTAACCGCCTCCGCAGCGCAGAAGCGAGAGCTCATCGACGAACTCAGACCCGCCATTTACCGCGATAAAGCAGCCCCACTCCGCTCCGAACGAGCAAAAGCGTCACAAGCTCTGAGGATGAGGGTCTCACAAAATTGCATTCTGCCCGGAAATCGCTATTTTCCGCGCCCCGGAGGCCCCTTAGATGTCCGTTATCGATCTTGCCGCGAACCCGAGCGATCTGCGTGCGCTCGCCGAACAATCCAACGCCTGGCCGTTCGAGCAGGCGAAGGCCATTGTCGCGCGGCTGAAGAAAAGCCCGAAGGACGAGGTGCTGTTCGAGACCGGCTACGGGCCATCAGGCCTGCCGCATATCGGCACCTTCGGCGAGGTCGCGCGCACCTCGATGGTGCGGCACGCTTTTCATGTGCTGACCGAGAACAAGATCAAGACGCGCCTGCTCGCGTTCTCCGACGACATGGACGGGTTTCGGAAAGTGCCCGACAACGTCCCCAACAAGGAGATGCTGGCCGCGCATCTCGGCAAGCCGCTGACCCGCGTGCCGGATCCGTTCTCCAACGAGTACCCGTCGTTCGGGCACCACAACAATGCACGGCTGCGCGCCTTCCTCGATCATTTCGGCTTCGACTACGAATTCGCGAGCTCGACCGACTATTATACGTCCGGCCGTTTCGACGCGACGCTGCTCAAGATGTTAGCTGCCTACGACAAGGTGATGGCGATCATCCTGCCGACGCTCGGACCCGACCGCCGCGCGACCTATTCGCCGTTCCTCCCCATCAGCAAGACCACGGGTGTCGTGCTGCAGGTGCCGATGATCCGCCGCGACGTTGCGGCCGGCACGGTCACCTATCTCGATCCCGATACCAACCAGGAAGTCGAGACGCCGGTCACCGGCGGTAACGTCAAGTGCCAATGGAAGGCCGACTGGGCGATGCGCTGGGTCGCGCTCGGCGTCGATTACGAGATGGCCGGCAAGGATCTGATCGACTCGGTCAAACTCTCCGGCGCGATCGCGAGGGCGCTCGGCGCCACGCCGCCGGAGGGCTTCAACTACGAGCTCTTCCTCGACGACAAGGGCCAGAAGATATCGAAGTCGAAGGGCAACGGCCTCACCATCGACGAATGGCTGCGCTACGCCTCGCCGGAATCGCTGTCGCTGTTCATGTATCGCGAGCCGAAGGCGGCCAAGCGGCTGTATTTCGACGTCATCCCGCGCAACGTCGACGACTACCAGCAGTTCATTGACGGCTTTGCCAAGCAGGACGCCAAGCAGCAGCTCGGCAATCCGGTCTGGCATGTCCACAGCGGCCATCCGCCGAAGTTCGACATGCCCGTCACGTTCCAGCTCTTGCTGACGCTGGTGTCGTCGTCGAATGCGGAGAATGCCGAGACGCTGTGGGGTTTCATTGGCCGCTACCGGCCCGGCGTGAGCCCGCAGACGCATCCCAAGCTCGACGCGATGGTCGGCTATGCCATCAATTATTATCGCGACTTCGTCGCGCCGACGAAGACGTTCCGCGAACCGACCGAGACCGAGCGCGCGGCGCTGCAGGATTTGCGGGATGCATTATCGCAGCTTCCGCAGGACGCCTCGGCCGAGGACATCCAGAACGTCGTCTACGAAATCGGCCGCCGCGAGCCGTTCCTCGATCCAGTCAAGAAGGGCAAGGACGGCCGTCCCGGCGTGACACTCGACTGGTTCAACATGCTCTACCAGGTGCTGCTCGGCCAGGAAAAGGGCCCGCGCTTCGGCTCCTTTGTCGCGGTGTATGGCGTGCAGAACGCGGTGAATATGATCGACGGCGCGCTGGCGCGGAGTGCGTGAGGAACGCATTGCTGTTACGAGCGCAATGCATCTCCCCAAGGTCGTCCCGGCGAAGGCCGGGACCCATAGCCCCAGGAAGAGATTTGGCGAAGGTTGGTAGTCATGAGGCCTTTGGGACCAAGACCGCGACTCTCTGATAGATCACGCGGTATGGGTCCCGGCCTTCGCCGGGACGACGGTGTTGATGGAGCCGCAGCTCAGATCGACCGCAGCACGTAGCGCCGGTTGTCCTTCTGCACCGGGCGCGCGTTCATCGGATAGAGCTTGGCGAATGCGGCGACGTCGGTGGCCGACACCTGGATCGGGTCGGTCAGCAGCAGCCATTCGACCACTTCTGAGCAGGGCGGCGTCGTCAGCGAGCCGGGATAGCGGAAGTAGCTGAGCCTCGTGGGCAGCATGGCGTGAGGATCGATGGCCGCGTCAGCTTTCACGGCGGGGCCTTCCGCGGCCGGCATCGTCTTGACGATCTTGCCGAAGGCCGGGTTCGGTTTGCCCTCGGCCATCAGCACGCCGACCACGGCGAGCCCGCCGGCGTCGTTGCGGTGGACGAAGTGCGCCTCCATCGGAAAATTCCTGCCGCCGATCATGTGCTCGCTCGGCCGGTGGAAATGCACCTGGAGCAGCTTGTATTTGACGTCGCCGAGCGTGAGCGTGCTGCCCTCGGTGAAGTTGAGCTGGATCGTGTGCCCGTTGTTGACGATGGTGTCGGCGCTCTTGCCCCAGTTCAGCTTTAGCGCGGGCAGTTGCGATTTGACCGTTGCCTCGATGTCGATTGGCGATTGCTGCAGGCCGACCGCGCAGGCCTTGTTGGCCGCGTCGAGATCGCCCCATTTGGCGCCGGCGCCTTCATAGCTCCAATGCGTACCTTCGGCGGCGAAGGCCGGCTTGCAGAGCGGACAAAGCGCAAGGCCCGCGAGCGCCTTCAATGCGTGACGGCGATTCATCGTATTCCCCCTAACATGAATTTGCTCGGCAATGAGTGGCGGCAACCTATGCGAGAGAGATGCTGAGTCGCAAGGCTGGCAGGCGAGACGCGATCACTGGCTTGCCCACACGATCCGCGCGATCCAGCCGACCTCACTCGCCGCCATCCTGCGCTCGGCCTGGGAGGCATCGAGCGGCTGCAAGTCCAGAGTCTTTGCGGTGCGGCGCAGCAGCGTCGCCACCGTCACCTCGCCCGCCTTGGTCTTCACCACCACGCGATCCCCTTTGCGGATCGGCGCGCCGGGCGTGACCAGGATGATGTCGCCGTCGCGATAGGCGGGCGCAAGCGCTTCACCGGAAATCTGCAGCGCGAAGCTGTTGTTGTCCTCGGCGGCGGGAAGGGCAAATTCGGTCCAGCTCTTGCCGATGGGAAAGCCGGACTCGTCAAAGGCGCCGCTCGCCCCTGCCAGCGAGAAGCGGAGCAGCGGTACAGAGCGGCCGCCGTCTGCCTCGCCGCCGACCAGCCTGGCAAAAATGTCGATCGAGGAATCTGCCGCTGCCAGCGCTTTCGCGATCGATTCGGTCGAAGGCCAGCGCTCGCGGCCGTCGGAGGTGACGCGCTTGGACTTGTTGAAGGTGGTGGGATCGAGCCCGGCGCGCTTGGCGAGGCCCGACGGCGACAAGCCGGCGCGCGCCGCCAGCCGATCCAGCGCGCCCCAGATCTGGTCGTGAGTGAGCATCCTCTGCGCTTTGGCTTGCCTGACCATGGAAGGTCCAGCCCGTCGCAACTCAGGAAAACTATCCTCGAATCAACCGGTTTTCCGCTTTTTGCGCAAGGGGCGCGGTGAGCGTGTTTTCAAGCGAACCGGCTACCGGTTCGCGCCAGGAAATGCGTCAAAACAGGAATTTCGAACTCGCTTCGATTTCATCGGCACGGAAATGGCTCTAAGTCTTGAGTTCGGAGGGGGCGGCCATTACGGTCGCGCCCGGGTTTCAGGGACCCGCACGACCCAAAAACCCCAAAAGACTCAACGAGCAAACAGGGCTGCGTAAGCGGTGGTCAAGATCTACAAAATCTGTCCGGCCTCGGCCTGGCGCGAGGCGGAACGGCAGGGCGTCTACCGCGGCAGCGCGGACGATTCGCGCGACGGATTCATCCATTTCTCGACCGCGGCCCAGGTTCCCGGAACTCTGCAGAAGCATTATGTCGGGCAGCGCGCGCTGTTCCTGGTCGAGGTCGACGGCGATGCGCTCGGCAGCGCATTGCGCTGGGAGCGTTCGCGCAATGAGGAGCTGTTTCCGCATCTCTATGGCGAGCTCGATCTCGGCGCGGTGATGGCCGTGATCAACCTCAACACGCGCTCTGACGGCGGCCACGATGTTCCGGAGCTTGCCCCGTGATCCGCGCTTTTGACGCTCTCTCGCTGCCGGTGTTGCGCTGGCTCGATCCGGAAGATGCGCATCGCCTCGCGATCCAGGGCCTGCGCTTCCTGCCGCCGGGCAAGCCGCACGCTGACGATCCCAAGCTTGCGGTGCGTGCGTTCGGGCTCAACTTCCCCAATCCGATCGGCATGGCAGCGGGTTTCGACAAGAGTGCCGAAGTGCCGGATGCGCTGCTGCGGCTCGGCTTCGGCTTTGTCGAGATCGGCTCGGTGACGCCGAAACCGCAAAGCGGCAATCCGCGGCCGCGGCTGTTTCGTCTGGAGCGCGACGAGGCCGTGATCAACCGCATGGGCTTCAACAATGACGGCGCGGAGACAGCCCTGCGCCGGCTTGCGGCGCGCGCGCAGCACGGCGGCATCGTCGGCGTCAATGTCGGCGCCAACAAGGATTCGCCTGATCGCGTCAACGACTACGTCAAGCTGATCGAGACCTTTGCGCCGGTCGCGAGCTATTTCACCGTCAACGTCTCCTCGCCGAACACGCCGGGCCTGCGCAATCTGCAGGAAGGCGCGCTGCTCGACGATCTCCTCGCCAGGGTGATCGACGCGCGCGAGCGGGTGCGCGAGAGCGCCGGCGACACGCCGGTGCTGCTCAAGATCGCGCCGGATTTGAGCCTCGCCCAACTCGACGACGTCGTGCAGGTCGCGCGCTCGCGCCGGGTCGACGGCATGATCGTGTCCAACACCACGATCGCGCGGCCGAGCACGCTGCGCGAGGAGATGCGCGCCAAGGAGCAGGGCGGCCTGTCCGGCCGGCCGCTGTTCCGGTTGTCGACGCGGATGGTTGCGGAGACCTATGTGCGCGTCGAGGGCGCATTCCCCCTGATCGGCGTCGGCGGCGTGGACTCGGGCGGCGCCGCGCTGACGAAGATCCGCGCCGGCGCGAGTCTGATCCAGCTCTATTCGTCGCTGGTCTACAAGGGCCTCGGCCTCGTCGACGAAATCAAGCGCGACCTCACCTCGACCCTATTGCGCACCGGGCGGGATTCTCTCTCCGAGATCGTCGGCTCCGACGCCGCGACGCTGACGGCGGAAGACTGGCCGGGGATGTAGGGTTTTCTTCACCTCGCCCCGCTTGCGGGGAGAGGTCGGATTGCATCGAAGATGCAATCCGGGTGAGGGGGACTCTCCGCGAGTCCCACTCTCACCGTTCCTGCCGAGACTCCCCCTCATCCCGACCTTCTCCCCGCAAGCGGGGAGAAGGAGAAGCAAGAAACGTCTTCCTGTACAGCGCCGGATAGCGCGCGGCCTGCAAGCCGCCGCGCGAGACGTAGGAGGCGATCAGCGCGCTCCACAGTCCGGCATTGCCGAACGATTGCAGCGCCCACCATGTGGCGACGAAGATCGCGAGCGAGGCCAGCATCAGATTGCGCATCTCGCGCGCCCAGGTCGCGCCGATATAGATGCCGTCGAAGCCGAAGGCGAACACGCCGGGAATCGGCGCAAGCACGACGAACGGCAGAAATTCCCGCGCGCCGCGACGGACGGCTTCGCTCGCCGTCATGAAATCGATCAAGTTCGGCCCAAACAGCGCGAACAGCGCGGACACGACCAGCGCGAAGCCGAGCCCCCATAGCAGCACCAGCCGGGTCGAATCCGCAAATCCCCTGGCGTCGCGTGCGCCGAGCGTACGGCCGCAAAGCTGCTGGGCTGCGTTCGCAAGACCATCGAGGAAGAAGGCGCTGACCAGCAGAAAGTTGTTGAGCACGGAATTGGCCGCCAGCGTGACGTCGCCGGCCCGCGCGCCTTTGGCGGTGAAAAACAGAAACACGGCGATCAGCGCCGCGGTGCGGATCAGGATGTCGGAATTCACGGCAAGCAGCCGCATCAGCTTGGACCGGTCGAACAGCTCCGCGTACGGCACCGCGAACCCGCCCACCGCATAGCGGCGGCAGACGATCATGCCGAGCCCGAATCCGGCCGCTTCAGACAGCAGCGCTGCGACGGCAGCACCCGCGATGCCGGTGTCGTAGACCAGCACCAGCAGGATCGTCGCCGCCGCGTTGACGAGATTGATGACAACCTGGAGCGCGAGCGCCGGATTGGCGCGAGCCTGGCCGACCAGCCAGCCGAGGATGACGTAATTGGCGAGCGCCAGCGGCGCCGACCAGATTCGGATCACGAAGTAGGTTTTCGCCGCGCGCGTGACGCCTTCGCTGCCGCCCATCAGGTCGAGCAGCACGGCGGCCAGCGGCAGTTGCAGCGCAATCAGGGTTACGCCGATCAGGCCGGCGACGATGAAGCCGCGCACCAGGATCGCGGTCAGCTCGCGCGTCTCGCCAGCGCCGAGCGCCTGCGCCGTGAAGGCAAGCGTGCTCATGCGCAGGAAGCCGAACAGCCAGAACAGGCAATCGAAGATGACGGACGCGATGGCGACGCCGCCGAGCAGCGCGGCGTCGTCCAGCCGTCCGATCGCGGTGGTCGAGACCACCCCGATCAGCGGCGTGGTGAGATTCGCGACCATCGCGGGGCCCGCGATGGCGAAGACCTGACGGGAACCGATCTTCAAGTGAACGGGTGCGTGCATGTCAGAACACGAGCACCATGCCGTCTTCGGCGGCGAGGTGGGCGATGTCGTCGAGGCGCGACAGCACGTCGTCGCTCATATGGGTGAGCACGAGGCGTTTTGCGCCGATTTCGGGCAGGTGCTGTTCCAAGGTCTTCAGGCTGAGGTGATTTTTGACCACCTTCTCGTACATATAGGCTTCGGCAATGAAAAGGTCGGCGCCATGCGCCAGCGGAATGAGCGTCTCCGTCCATTCGGTATCGGCGCTGTAGGCCAGCGTGCGGCCTTCCGCTTCGACGCGATAGGCGAGGAACGGTCCGCCGGATTCGCCGTGCACGACCGGGTAGGGCGTCACCGTCACCGCGCCGAAACTTTGGCTTTGCTCGGGCGCGAGCTCGACGACGGACAGCTCGAAGCGCTGTTTCGTCTTGGAGGAGTGCTCGAACAGAGCCTCCATCACCGCACGCAGCCGCGTCTCGATGCCTTTGGGGCCGGCGATCGTGAGCGGCCGCGTCCGCCGCGAGAATTGTGCGTCGAGCAGGACAAACGGCAGCCCGGCAAAATGGTCGCCGTGGAAATGCGTGATCAGGATGAGATCGATCTCATTGCAGTCGATCTCGAGCCGCTTCAGCGCCGGCAGAGCCGACGCGCCGCAATCGATCAGGAAGTTGGCCTCGCGCCCCGAGACGTGGAAGCAGGTGTTGAGCCTGCCGCCGGATCCGAAGGCGTCGCCGCAGCCGACAAAACGCAATTGCATCGGCCGCGAACTCCCAAAATCCTTATCTGCGCGGCGTGCCGAAAACGCGCATCAGCAGCCAGATCGGGATCACGATGACAGCGCCGAGCAGGAAGTAGCGCCACAGCCAGTTCACGGTATCGAAGCCGAGATCCCACAACCGCTGGAACAGGAGACGAATGCTGTAGAGAATATTCCAGGGATCGAAGCCGATCGCCGCCAGCACGACGCCGACGAGGATCGAGAGCAGCACCAGGCGAAACGCGACCGCCAGCGGCGAGCCGCCGAGAAAGCGGTTCAGGCCATCACTGCGGCCGGCCGGCAAATCTCTGACGTCTTGGACCATCTCAAACTCCTCAGCGGATTCGACCCCATTATAGGGCACGGCGAGGCACATGGGGAACCCGCAACGGGCCGTCAATCAGCTTACGGGACTTTAATTCGGGCAATCACGTGCCGCGCGCCACCGTCTTGACTGCGCGCGGGCAATAATCCGGCTAGGCCTCAATCTCCGCCGCCTCCGCTTTCAGCATCTTTTCCAGCGTTTCCAGCCGGTCGGCCTCGCGCGGCGGCTTGTCCCAGCGCAGCCGGCTGATGCGGGGGAAGCGCATCGCGAGGCCGGATTTGTGCCGCGGCGAACGCTGCAGCCCCTCGAAGGCGACCTCCAGCACCAAGCCCTTGTCGGGCTCGTGCACGACGTGGCGGACGGGGCCGAATTTTTCGGTGGTATTGCGACGCACGAAGCGGTCGATCTGGAGCAGCTCCTCGTCAGTGAAGCCGAAATAGGCTTTTCCGACCGGCACCAGCTCGTCACTGCCCGCGCCTGCGGTCCAGACGCCGAAGGTGTAATCGGAATAGTAGGACGAGCGCTTGCCGTGGCCGCGCTGCGCATACATCAGCACGGCGTCGATGATGTGCGGATCGCGCTTCCACTTCCACCATTGGCCCTTCGGCCGTCCCGGCAGATAGGGTGCATCGCGCCGTTTCAGCATCACGCCCTCGACGGCGTCCGCGTCTTCCCCCGCGCCGGCGCTCGCTGGATCGGCGCGGGCGGCGGTGAGCGCCTCCCAGCTTGCGAACGGGACCGTAGGGGAGAGATCGATGCGGGGATCGTCAAGCTTCCCGATGAAGGTCTCCAGCCGCTCGCGGCGCTCCGCAAACGGCAGCTCGCGCAAATCGTTCTCGTCGTCGCCGAGCAGATCGTAGGCGCGCAGATGGATCGGAAACTCCTTGATCAGCTTCGGAGACACGACCTTGCGGTTGAGCCGCTGTTGCAGAACGTTGAAACTCTGCACGCGCCTTTCGCGCAGGATCAGAAGCTCGCCGTCGATGGCGCCGGGTAGCCGCAGCGACGGCACGAGGTCAGGAAAGCTGCCCGTGATGTCCTCGCCGGTGCGCGAATAGAGCCGCGCGGTGATGTGGCCGTGCTCGTCGCGGCCGGCGACCGCCTGCACGCGGATGCCGTCCCATTTCCATTCGGCGATGTAGTCGGCGGGATCGAGCGCGGCGAAATCGGTGTCCTCGATCGCATGCGCCAGCATCACGGGACGGAACGGCGCGGGATCACGATTGACCGGCTTGTCGCCGCGGCCTTCCAGCCAGGCGAACAGGTCGAGATAAGGCGGCGCGAGACCGGGCCAGATCAGCTCGACGTCATGCGGGTCCTTGTCGCCGAGCGCCGCGGCCGCAGTCTTGGCCAGGCGCGCGGAGATACCGATGCGCAGAGCGCCGGTGACGAGCTTCAACAACGCCCAGCGGCCGGTCTCATCGAGTTCGTCGAGCCAGCGTTCGAGCTGCTTCGGCAGCTCGGTCTTGCCGAGCGTGCGCAGCGTGGTGACGACCTCGGTCAGCGTCGGCGGCGGCGGGTTGTTGTGGTTGCGCGGGCGGAAGGACTCTCCAGCATCTCGCCCGGAGTACCCCCCTCCCTGACCCTCCCCCACAAGGGGGGAGGGAACGGAGAGAGCCGTGCGTCCATCACTTTGGGAATGGTTGTCAGTTGTCGCGCTCACTGACAGCGGCGCGCGCAACTGCGCTCCCTCCCCCCTTGTGGGGGAGGGCGGGGGAGAGGGGTGGCTCGGAAAAGACTCGCCGTTCTTTGCGCTGCGCTTCGGCCACATCAGCGCGATCGTCTCGGAGAGATCGCCCACATAGTCCCAGGATAGACCGAACAAGACCGGGTCAGTTCGCTGGGCGATAAGATCGCGCAGCAGAGAAGGTTTGGCGTGTTTGAAGCTGAGCGCGCCGGTCAGCGCCGCCAGGGCATAGCCGCGGTCGGGATCGGCGACCTCGCTAAAATAGCTGGTGATCAGCCGCAGCTTGTTGTTGCGGCCGGGCTCGTAGGCGAGGCGGTCGAGAAGCTCGGCGAAGCGGTTCATGCTTCGGCCTCGTCAGCGAGCGGCGTCTCGGTCTCCTCCTCGTCGCCATAGCCGACGAGATCGAGCGGTCGCGCCCGCAAACCCCTGCTTTGGCACCAATGCACCAGCGCGTCTTCCTGGCCATGGGTAACCCAGATTTCGCCGGCGCCGGTCGCGGCGATCGTGGCGGTGAGGCCGTCCCAATCGGCGTGATCCGAGATCACCAGCGGCAGCTCGATGCCGCGTTGCCGCGCGCGGGCGCGCACCCGCATCCAGCCGGAGGCGAATGCCGTGACGGGATCGGGAAACCGGCGGGTCCAGAGATCGGATGTCGCAGAGGGCGGCGCCAGCGTGATGGTGCCGGCGAGCGCCGCCTTCTTCACCCCCTTCACCGGCCGCAGCTCGCCGAGCTCGATTCCGCGGCTCTGATAGTAATGCGTGATCTTCTCCATCGCGCCATGCAGATAGATCGGCGCGTCGTAACCCGCTTGGCGCAGCAGCGCGATCACGCGCTGGGCTTTGCCGAGCGAATAGGCGCCGACGAGATGCGCGCGCTCGGGAAACAGCGCCACCGACGCCAGCAGCTTCTTGACCTCGTCGGCCGCATCGCCATGGCGAAACACCGGCAGGCCGAACGTCGCCTCGGTGATGAAGACGTCGCATGGCACCAGCTCGAACGGCGTGCAGGTCGGGTCTGGCGCGTCCTTGTAGTCGCCGGAGGCGACGATGCAGGTGTCCTTGCAGCTGACCGCGACCTGCGCCGAGCCGAGCACATGACCGGCCGGATGAAACTTCACGCTGACATCGCCGAGCCGGATCTCCTCGCCATAGCGGATCGCCTGCGTCGAGCCGGCGAAATTCTCGCCATAGCGCAGCCGCATCATGTCCAGGGTTTCCTGCGTCGCCAGCACCGCGCCGTGGCCGGCGCGGGCGTGGTCGGAATGGCCGTGGGTGATCACGGCCCGCTCCACCGGCCGGACAGGGTCGACATGGAAGCCGCCGGGCTTGCAGCATAGGCCGGCGGCAACTGGCAGCAGGATGTCTTGCGGACGCATGCCTGTTATATAGGTTGCGACCCCGCATCTTCGAGTCATCACCGCTTCGTTCCCTGGTTCCCCCAATGCCCCTGCGCCTGTTCCTGACCTCCGGCGACCTCATGGCCGACCGCCGCTTCGAGTTCGCGCGCGATCTCCAGCTCAAGGGCGATCTGGCGGCCGCCGCCGACCTGCTGGAGCAGACCATCGAGCTTGCGCCGAATTTCACCTCGGCCTGGTTCACGCTCGGCGAAATCCGCGCGCAACTCGGCGAGCGCGACAAGGCCATTGCGGCCTTTCGCAAATCGCGCGAGTCCGATCCGAGCGATCAGCACGGCGCTCATCTGCATCTGATCCGCCTCGGCGACGCGCAATTGTCCGAGATGCCCAAGGCCTATGTGCAGGCCTTGTTCGATCAATACGCGCCGCGCTTCGAGCAAGTGCTGATCAACGATCTCGGCTATCGCGCCCCGTCGCTGATCTTCAAAGCCGTGGTGGCTGCCCGCGTCGCCGCGAAGAAGCCCGCCCTGTTCAAGCGCGGCATCGATCTCGGCTGCGGGACGGGGCTTGCGGCCGCCGCCTTCGCAAAACAGGTCGACCAGTTCATCGGCATCGATCTGTCGCCCGGCATGGTCAGGGAGGCGCGAGCCACCGGCCTCTATGCCGAGCTCGAAGTTGCCGACATGATCGAAGGCTTGCGCGGCAAGGGCGATGCGAGCGCGAACCTCGTCGTCGCCGCCGATGCGTTCGTCTATCTCCCCGATCTCGCGCCGGTGCTCAGTGAGGCCAGGCGCGTGCTCGCGCCCGGTGGCGTGCTTGCGTTCACGCTGGAGACCCATGACGGCAGCGGCATCGTTCTCGGCGAAGGCCTGCGCTATGCCCATTCGGCGGAATATGTGCGCGATGCGATGGCGCTGGCCGGCCTCAAGCTCCTCACGTTGGAGCGGGCCTCGCCACGCATCGAGAACAACGAGCCGGTGCGCGGCCTTGTCGTGGTCGCCGAGAAAACTTGAGTCTAGGCGCTATACGCGAGGCTTTAAGCGTCATTGCGTCGCAAAGCCGTGACTTCCCACTTGCGACACCTGCCGCGATGCCAGCACAATGTCCTGGCTAGGGAGAAACAAACAATGACGAAGAATCCATCGCGGCGCGATTTCAGCGCCGCCGCGCTCGCCACCATCGCGGCATCCACCTTGCCCGCGCCCTACGTCTGGGCCGCGGAGAAGAAATACGACGCCGGCGCCAGCGACACCGAGATCAAGATCGGGCAGACCGTGCCGCATTCCGGCCCCGGCTCGCTCTACGGCGTGCTCGGGCGCATCGGCGAAGCCTATTTCCAGATGCTGAACGAGAAGGGCGGCATCAACGGACGCAAAGTCAAATTCCTCACCATGGACGATGCCTACAGCGCGCCGAAATGTGTCGAGGCGACGCGGCGCCTGGTCGAGCAGGAAGAGGTGCTCGCGCTCTACGGCTCGCTCGGCACCGCCCCGCAGACCGCCGTGCACAAATACCTGAACTCGAAGGGCGTGCCGCAGCTGCTGCTGAACACCGGCGCGTCGAAGTGGAATAACCCGAAAGAGTTCAAATGGACCATGGCGGGCCTGCCGCTCTATCCGACCGAGGCGCGCATCCTGGCGCGGCACGTCGTCAGCGTGAAGCCGAATGCCAAGGTCGGCATCCTCTACCAGAACGACGATTTCGGCCGCGACTTCCTCGGCCCCTTCAAGAAGGTCTTGGAAGACGCCGGCGGCACCGCCAAGGTGATCATGGAGCAGACCTACGATCTGACCGATCCGACGGTCGATTCCCAGCTCATCAACCTCTCGAAATCGGGTGCGGACGTCTTCTACAACATCTCCACCGGCAAGGCGTCATCGCAGTCGATCCGGAAAGTGGCCGAGCTCGGCTGGAAGCCGTTGCAGCTGTTGTCGGCCGGCTCGACCGGCCGCTCGATCCTCAATGCCGCGGGCCTGGAGAACGCCGCCGGCATCGTCGCCATCCGCTACAACAAGGAGGTCGGCCTGCCCAAATGGGAGAAGGACCCCGACGTGATGGCGTTCGAGGAGCTGCGCAAGAAGTACACGCCGGCGATCGATCAGGACAACACCATCGCCTTCGCCGGCTACGGCCAGGCCGTTACCATGGGTGAGATCCTGCGCCGCTGCGGCGACGAGCTCACCCGCGCCAACGTGCTGAAGCAGGCCTCGACCCTCGCGGGCTTCCACTCGCCCTATTTCCTCGACGGCGTCACCTACAGCTACACGCCGGAGAACTACACGCCGATGAAGACGCTCTTCATCTCCACCTTCACCGGCAAGGACTGGGACATCTCCGACAAGCCGATGTCGGAGTAGGGGGGCGCACCGCTGTCTCTTCCCCTCTCCCCGGGCGGGGAGAGGGGAAGTACACCCCCTCGACGAACCCACCCCCACGGCTTACCTGTGCTGCCGTGCCGCCCCGCATCCGCAAAATCCCGGCCGAGCCTGCCGCGCTATTGCCCGACCGCTTCAAGGCGTGGTTCGCGGCCCGCGGCTGGTCGCCGCGCGCGCATCAATTGGCGCTGCTGGAGAAGGCGCGCGAGGACCGTTCCGCATTGCTGATCGCTCCCACCGGCGCCGGCAAGACGCTGGCGGGGTTTTTGCCGACGCTGGTGGAGCTGAGCTCTGCGCCCAAAGCTTCGGCGAAATCGGTGATCTCCACCGGCCGCATCCTGCAACGCACCGGCGGCCTGCACACGCTCTACATCTCGCCGCTCAAGGCGCTCGCGGTCGATATCGCACGCAACCTCGAGCGTCCGGTCGCCGAGATGGCGCTGCCGATCAAGATCGAGACCCGCACCGGCGACACGCCGACGTCCCGGCGGCAGCGGCAGCGGCGCTATCCGCCTGACATATTGCTGACGACGCCGGAACAGCTCGCACTGCTGCTGTCCTCCGACGACGCGCCATTCCTGTTCTCCTCGCTGAAGCGCATCGTGCTCGACGAGCTGCATGCGCTGGTGACGTCCAAGCGCGGCGATCTGCTGTCGCTCGGGCTCGCGCGGTTGTGGCGATTGGCACCGCAGATGCGCGCGATCGGCCTGTCGGCGACCGTGGCCGAGCCGGAATCGCTGGCGCGCTTCCTGGTGCCGCAGCCCGGCGGCAAGGAAGCGGCGGCCGACATCGTCCTTGCCGGCGGCGCGGCACCGCCGCTGGTTGAGATGATGGACACGCGCGAGCGCCTGCCCTGGGCCGGCCACAGCGCGCGCCATGCGCTTCCCGAGATCTACGAGCTGATCAAGGCCAACAAGACCACGCTGGTTTTTGTCAACACCCGCAGCCAGGCCGAGATGCTGTTCCAGAACCTCTGGAGCATGAACGACGACAATCTTGCCATCGCGCTGCATCACGGCTCGCTCGACGTCGCCCAGCGCCGCAAGGTCGAGGACGCGATGTCGGCGGGACGCTTGCGCGGCGTGGTCTGCACCTCCTCGCTCGATCTCGGCGTCGACTGGGGCGACGTCGATCTCGTCGTCAATATCGGCGCGCCCAAGGGCTCCTCGCGCCTGATGCAGCGCATCGGCCGCGCCAACCACCGGCTCGACGAAGCCTCGCGCGCGGTGCTGGTGCCGGCGAACCGCTTCGAGGTGCTGGAGTGCCGCGTCGCGATCGACGCCATCGCCGAGAATGCGCAGGACACGCCGCCGCTGCGGATCGGGGCACTCGACGTGCTGGCCCAGCACGTGCTCGGCTGCGCTTGCGGCGAGCCGTTTTTCTCGGACGAGCTCTACGACGAGGTGCGCACCGCCGCGCCCTATGCCGATCTCACGCGGCAGGATTTCGACGACGTGGTCGATTTCGTCGCCTCCGGCGGCTACGCGCTGAAGACCTATGAGCGCTTCGCCCGCATCAAGCAGGACAAGGAGGGCCGCTGGCGCGTCGCCAATCCCAAGGTGCGGCAGAGCTACCGCATGAATGTCGGCACCATCGTCGAGGACGACATGCTGAAGGTGCGCCTGGTGCGCTCGCGCGGTGGAGGTCAAGGAAAAGCAGGCGGGTCGACAGGCGTGATCGCGCGCGGCGGCAGGTTGCTCGGCGAGATCGAGGAAGCCTTCATCGAGGGCCTCTCGCCCGGCGACACCTTCGTGTTCTCGGGCGAGGTGGTGCGCTACGAGACGCTGGTCGAAGACCAGGTCTATGTCTCGCGCGCCAATGACAAGGACCCGAAAGTGCCGTCCTATATGGGCGGCAAGTTTCCGCTCTCGACCTATCTTGCCGAACGGGTTCGCCGCCTGCTCGATGACGGGCGCGCGTGGGGCGCCTTGCCGGAGCAGGTGCGCGACTGGCTATCTCTGCAAAAGGACGTCTCCCGCGTGCCGGCGGTGCGCGAGCTGCTGGTCGAGAGTTTTCCCCGCGCCAACAAGCATTACATCGTCTGCTACCCCTTCGAGGGCCGTCTCGCGCACCAGACGCTCGGCATGCTGTTGACGCGCCGGCTGGAGCGTGCCCGCGCCCGGCCGCTCGGCTTCGTCGCCAACGAATATGCGATTGCGGTCTGGGCACTCGGCGACATGTCCTCCATGATCCGGGACGGCAGGATCGATCTCGACACGCTGTTCGATCCCGACATGCTCGGGGACGATCTCGAAGCATGGCTTGCCGAATCCGCGTTGATGAAGCGCACGTTCCGCAATTGCGCGATCATCTCCGGCCTGATCGCGCGCCGTCATACCGGCGAGGAGAAGAGCCGCCGCCAGGTGCTGTTCTCGACCGATCTCGTCTACGACGTCCTGCGAAAACACCAGGCCGATCACGTGCTGCTGCGCGCCGCCCGTGCCGATGCCGCCACCGGCCTGCTCGATCTGCGCCGGCTCAGCGACATGCTCACCCGCATCCAGGGCCGCATCACGCACCGGGAACTCGACCGTGTCTCCCCGCTCGCGGTCCCCGTGATGCTGGAAATCGGCCGCGAGTCAGTCTATGGCGAAGCTGGAGACGAGCTCCTGGCCGAAGCCGCCGACGAGCTCGTCAAAGAGGCGATGGGATAACAGCAGGTTTTGACGTGACGGCAGGCGCGCTGGTTTCAGAGGATATCGAGGACATGCGCGTTTCTAATGTCTGCATCAGCAGCGTGACGTTCGCGGCCGATCTTTCCGGCGCGCTGTTCTGGGAAGAGCAGCGCCTGCTCGTCATCTCCGATCTGCATCTGGAAAAAGGTTCCAGCTTCGCCATGCGCGGCGTGCTGCTGCCGCCTTACGACACCATCGCGACGCTTGGCCGGCTCGCTGCTGTCATCTCCCGCCATAATCCGCGCGTGGTCATCGCGCTCGGTGACAGTTTTCACGATCGCACCGCGCATGGACGGCTGTCGGCGGAGGATCGCGACGCGGTCGCCGCCTTGCAGGCTGGTCGCGACTGGATCTGGATCTCAGGCAATCACGATCCGGCGCTGCCGCGTGATCTCGGCGGCACCGTCGCCGACGAGGTCGCGATCGGCCCGATCACCTTCCGCCATGAGCCGACCGGCGCGAGCGGCGAGATCGCCGGCCATCTGCATCCCAAGGCTCGCGTCTCCGCGCGTGGCCGTTCGATGGAGCGCCGCTGCTTCGCCTCTGACGGAATGCGCGCCGTGATGCCCGCCTTCGGCGCCTATGCCGGCGGCCTCAGCATCCGCGACGCGGCGTTTGCAAAAATCTTTCCAAAGAACGGTTTTGTCGCGCATTTGCTCGGCGACCGCCGCGTCCACGCGATTGCCGCGTCAAGGTGCAGCTAAGCCGCCTTCGCCTGCACATCGTCGCAGAACTCCGCCAGCCGATCCGCGAGCCGCAGCGTCGCGGGACTTGCGCCCGGCGCGGCCATCAACGCGACTTCCGTTCGGTTGATTGGCGCGAAGCCGTCCTTTGCGGTCAGCACGCGGTGGTCGGACTGGATCGCCATCTCCGACAGGATGCTCAAGCCCATGCCGGCCGCGACCGCGGCCTGGATGCCGGCGAGGCTCGACGAGGTATAGGACATGTGCCAGGGCCGGCCCGCACTCTCCAGCGCGTGGATGGCGCCGGCGCGGTAGAGGCAGCCGAGCGGAAAGCCGATCAGCGGCACGGAGGCGACATCGGCATGGATCGGATGGCTCTTGCTGGTGACCCAGTGCACCTGCTCCGGCCACACCGCAATCGCGCCCTTCTCCCCGGCTGCGCGCTTGAACAATGCGAGATCGAGCTCGCCGCGTTCGAGATCGCGGGCGAGATGCTTGCTCTGGTCGGCGCGCACATCGAGCCGCAGGCCCGGATGCGAGCGCGAGAAGGCGCCGAGCAGTTTCGCCAGCCGATAGGCCGCGAAATCTTCGGGAATGCCGAGCCGGATCGCGCCTTCGCCGTCGGGCTGGCGCAGCACGTCGCGCGCCTCTTCCGCGAGCGACAGCAGCCGCCGCGCATAGGACAGCAACCGCTCGCCGGCTTCGGTCGGGCGCAAATCCTTGCCGTCGCGGTGCAGCAGGACCTGGCCGACATCCTCCTCCAGCCGCTTGATCTGCTGGCTGACAGTCGATTGCGTGCGGTGGACGCGCTCGCCGGCGCGGGTGAAGCCGCCGGCATCGACCACGGAGACGAAGCTGCGCAGGAGCTCGAGATCGAGCATGGGGCGCCTCCATTCGAAAATCCACTGAATGGAAGTTAATCATTTAATTTCCAAATGACAAGCCGGGTCCCTAGATCGAGGGTTCAGGAGAACGCCCACATGTCCCTCGCTCCCTCGATTTCGGTTCCCCGCAGCCGCTTCAATACGCTGCCGCTCGCCATCGGCCTGTTCTGCCTGCTCTGGAGCTACGCCTTCGTCGCCGGCAAGATCGGCGTGACCCATTGCCCGCCGCTGATCCTGCTTGCCGCGCGCTTTTCGCTCGCCGGCATCTTGATTCTCGGTGCCACGCTGGTCCGCGGCGACGACTGGTCGCTGTCGTGGCGCGATGCCGCGATCTTCGCGGTGCTCGGCGTCGCCAACAACGCGCTCTATCTCGGCCTCGGCTACACCGGGCTGCAATCGGTTTCCGCCGGCCTCGGCGGCCTGATCGTGTCGGCCAATCCGGTGTTCACGGCGGCCCTCGCCGCGCTGCTGCTCGGCGAAGGCATGACCTGGCGCAAGGCGAGCGGCCTCCTGCTCGGCATCATCGGCGTGACCTTGATCGTCTGGCACCGCCTGTCGGTCGGCACCGACTCGCTGCACGGCATCGTGTTCACGCTGGCCTCGCTCGCCTCCCTCGTCGCCGGCACTATCCTGTTCAAGCTGCTCGCGCCGAAGGGCTCGCTGTGGATCGGCAACGGCGTGCAGAATCTCGCCGCCGGCGTCGTGCTGACGCCGGTCGCGCTCACCTTCGCTGACGTCCATGCCATCGACTTCACGCCGGGCCTGATCGGCGCCTTCGCTTTCCTCGTGCTCGGCGGCTCGATCATGGCGTACTGGCTCTGGTTTCATCTCCTGAAAGTGTGTGGCGCGACGGCTGCCAGTGCCTATCATTTCCTGATGCCGCCGCTCGGCATGCTGTTCGCGTATCTCGTGCTCGGCGAGCATGTCGAGGCACGCGATCTGCTCGGCATCATCCCGGTCGCACTTGGCATCTACCTGGTGACGCGGCCCGCCAAATCCGTCGCGTAAGAGGAGCCCATCATGCCCATTTCCATCACCCTGATCGGCGGTCCCACTGCGCTGATCGAGATCGATGGCTTTCGCCTGCTCACTGACCCGACCTTCGATGCGCCAGGCGCCTATCAACTGCCGCACGTGAAGCTGGAGAAGACGATCGGCCCTGCGCTCAAGGCCGATGCGATCGGCCCGGTCGATGCCGTGCTACTCAGCCACGACCAGCATTCGGACAATCTCGACAATTCCGGCCGCGACTTTCTCAAAAATGTGAAGCGCGTGCTGACCACCGAGGCCGGCGCGCAGCGCCTCGGCGGGCATGTCGAAGGTTTGGCGCCGTGGGGCACGGCGCATCTGAAAGATCGTGACGGCAACTCGCTGACGATCACCGCGACCCCGGCGCGTCACGGCCCGGCCGGCATCGAGCCGCTGTCAGGCGACGTCGTCGGCTTCGTGGTGTCGTCGAGCCGGGCCGACACCACTTCGGTCTACATCAGCGGCGACACCACCTGGTTCGACGGCGTCGCCGAGGTCGCGCGCCGCTTCAAATGCGGCGTGGTGATGCCTTTCGCCGGCGCCGCGCAAACGCGCGGGCCGTTCCATCTCACCATGGACACCAACGACACCATCGAGACCGCGCGCGCGTTCCCCGATGCGGTGATCGTGCCGGTTCATACAGAAGGGTGGGCGCATTTCCGCCAGAACAGCGAGGATCTGCGCAAGACGTTTGATGTGCTGGGTTTTGGGACAAGGTTGCGATTGCTGGAGCCGGGAGTGCCCACGGTGGTGCAGGCGCCGTAGCTCTCCCCAGTGTCGTCCTGGCGAAAGCCAGGACCCATTACCCCAGGGAGCAGTTTGACGCTTAGTGGTAACTCCGAATCCTCGTAACCACGACTGCCTGTGGTTATGGGTCCTGGCTTTCGCCAGGACGACGGCGGAGAATTCGTTGGGCTGCTGCGCTCGCAATGACGAAGGTCAATCCTTCCGAAACACAATCGACGCCATCCAGCCCGTCATCAGTGCCATCGCGGCGGTGACGAGGCCGTAGATCAGCCCGTTCTGCCGCGCCGTCGTCGCGACGAACTGCTCGAAGCCGACCTTGACGATCTCGAACGCGGTCTCGGTCTTGCCGATGAACGCGCCGTCGGCGAACAGCTTGATCTCGACCTCATAGGTCCCGATCGGCACCTCGGCCGGCAGTGGAATGCCGGTGCGGAACAATGTCGGTGTCAGGAACGTCACTGCGCTCGGATCCTCGCGGTAGAGACCGCGCTGGGTTCGCAGGCGGATGAAGGCGGAGCGGAACGCGTCGTTCGGCACCACGTCGGCATAGTCGCCGCTGACGCGTTGGGTCAGCAGCACGTTGTTGAGCCCGATCTGCTGGCGCCGCGCGATCTCGGGCGACGTGATGACGTCGAACGGGCGGTTGGCGAACAATGCGAGATAGCTCGGCACTTCCAGGAACTGGCGATAGTCGGTGTTGATCCAGATTCCGAACGTACGCTCCTTGCGTCGCGTCACCATGTCGGCGCGGGGGCCCATCACGGTGACGACGAGATCGTAGGTCTTGCGGTCGGCGGGCGTGGAGGCGTCCTTCTCGACCGAGCCGAACAGCACCAGCTCCTCGCCGGAATAGTTCGGCGTCACCGTGACGCGATGGTTGGAGACCGACACGATCAGCCGCTCGGCGCGCGCAGCGGAGCCGAGCAGCACAACGAGCAGGACCGCGAGAGCTGCGCGCGTCATCCGTTCACTCCCAGCTCGCGGATGGTGAAGAGATCCTCTGGCCGGATCACCAGCTCGATGGCGAAGCGGACGCCGACCGAGAGGATCAAGAGGCCGAGCAGCAGCCGCAACTGTTCGCCGCGGATCTTCTGGCCGGCGCGTGCCCCGAACTGCGCGCCGGTGACGCCGCCGACCATCAGGATCAGCGCGAGCACGGCGTCGACCAGATGATTTGTCACCGCATGCAGCAGGGTGGCAAACAGCATCGTGACCAGCGTCAGGACCATCGAGGTGCCGATCACCGTCGAGGTCGGCACCCGCAGCAGGTAGATCATGATCGGCACCAGGATGAAGCCGCCGCCGATGCCCATGATGGCGCCGATGAAGCCGATCACGATGCCGACGATCACGACCGGAATGACCGAGAGGTAGATCTTGGAGCGCTTGAACCGCATCTTCAGCGGCAGGCCATGGATCCAGTTATGCGTGCGTCGCGGCGGCACCGCGCCACGCCGGGTCCGCATCAGGGCACGCAGGCCTTCGGAGAACATCAGGCTGCCGACGGTGGTAAGCAGCACGACGTAGGACAGTGCGATCATCAGATCGAGCTGGCCGAGCGCGCGCAGCTGCGTGAAGGTCCACACGCCGAGCGCGGTCCCGGTGACGCCGCCGCACAACAGCACGCTCGCCAGCGCGGGGTCGATGGCGCGGCGCCGCCAATAGGCGAGCGCGCCGGAAAAGGACGAGGCGGCGATGTGGCTTGCGACGGAAGCGACCGCGACCGCCGGCGTGATGCCGATGAAGATCAAAAGCGGCGTCATCAGGAAGCCGCCGCCGATCCCGAACATGCCGGAGACGAAGCCGACGGCCGCACCCATCGCCAGCACGAGGAAGACGTTGACCGGGAGATCGGCGATCGGGAGATAGAGCTGCATCGAGAGACCACGCTTCCGGCGAGACGGATCGATTGCGCGGAATGCTCGCAGGAGGGCAGAACGATTGCCGCGCCTCTCAATAGCGGAATTCGACGGCGGGCGGGACCGGGAATTTCGGGCGTGGTGAATGGCTGCGGTGAGGAGGGTGATCGAGGCGCCGTGGCTCCTCCCATGTCGTCCTGGCGAAAGCCAGGACCCATTATCCCGACTGGTTGTTATCGCGGCAGGCTGTGGCCACAGCGTCCTTCAACAACGGCTGCTTGTGGTAATGGGTCCTGGCTTTCGCCAGGACGACCAGGCGGGATTTTTCGTCAGAGACGATTGAGCGACCGCTCTCAGCGCACCGCGGACGCCGCGCGCTTGGCGGCGACCGGCTTCGGCGCAGGCTTCGCGTTGGCCTGCGGGGCGCTGTCCCAGCCGCCGTTCGGGGCCGCAACGTTGACGGCGTCGTCGGGCTGCGGCTCGGCGCTGAAGGTCTGGATCGCGAGCTTGGCGGCCGCGAGCGATTGCGGGTCGAGACGCTTGGCGACGTCATCGCGCTTGGTTGCTGCGTCCGCATCGCCCTGGGCGGCGGCGAGGGTGAACCATTTGTAGGATTCGGCGAGGTTCTGCTCCACGCCGATGCCGCGGGCATAGAGGATGCCGAGATTGAACTGGCTGTCAGCGACGCCGCGGTCGGCGGCCTTCCGGAACCACAGTGCCGCGCTCTTGTAGTTGGCGCCGCGTCCGCCGCCATCGGCATCGAGCACCGCGAGATTGTGCATCGCCTTGGCGTTGCCGCGCTCGGCGGCTTGCGTGTAGTAGCGGCGGGCGATGTCGGCGTCCTTCTTCACGCCGAGACCCTTTTCGTAGAGTGTCCCGAGGCGGAAGGTGGCGGGCACCACGCCGGCCTGCGCCGCGCGGTCGTACCATTTGGCGGCCTCGTCGTAGTTTGCAGCGACGCCCTTGCCCTCGGCAAAGCGCACGCCGATCTCGTAGGCCGCGGTCGCATCGCCCTTCATCGCGGCGGTGCGCAAGCCGGGGCCACCGATGCCGTCAGGCAGCTTTTCGGTCGGCGGCACCTGGATCATCGCGAGTTTCGCGCGGCTCGTGCCCGACAGCGCGCCGGTGACGTCACTGGAGGCCGGCTGCGGCGCTGCGGCAGGCACCGGCGGAATTTCGACCGAGGCCGAGTTGCCCGAACTGGCGGCGGGCGCCGGCGCGGCATTGTTCTGGGATTGCCGCCCGATCGGGGTCGGCGAGGTCATCGACGGCGTGACCTGCTCGGGCGTGGCGGGCTTGTTCTCGACCGGCGGCGGGGCCTGCGGCGCGGGTGCGGGCGACGAATTCTCCATCGCCTGCGGCGACGGCGACGGGCTGCCGCCATCGAGCAGGTTCATCGCCATCTTGAAGGTACCGAGCACGATTACGACCACGCTCGCGCCGACCAGCAGCGAGCGGATCTTCGAGGTGATGGTCGAGGCACCTTCCTGGCCCTTGTCTTTGGCGCGGGCGATTGCGGCCTTGGCGCCACGGGCCGGCTTCTCGGTCGGCTGCGCGGCGGCGGCCTGCGCGGCGCGGCGCGCGGCGGCGATGAAGCTCGACGACGACACCGGCTCCTTGGGCGCGGCCGGGATGTCGCTGATTGCGCTTTCGGACGCAGCAATGCGCTCCGACGGCGTGGCGATGCGTGCACCCGGCCTTGTGCCCGGCTCGAGCGGATGATCCGGCGGCAGGTCGGGCGCAAGCGCGGCGCGCGGTGGCGCCGTATGCGGCTCCAGGATTTCGCTGATCGCGCGTGGCGGAACCGGCGGTGCCATCGGCATCTGCGGCGGCATCGGCGGCGGCGCCGCCGGCGCGGCGGCATGGAATTCGCGCGGCGCGGCGGCGAAGGCGGCATGCGCCGCCTGCGCGGCTGCCGGATTGGGCAGCTCGGGCTTCGGATCGTATTTCGGGTGCTGCTGTGCTTGCTGCCGCGGCTCGTGCGCCATCGGCGCGGGCGCCATGGGAGCCGCCATCGGCATCGGCTGCGGCGGAGGAGCGGGCGGCGCGGTGCGCACATTGCGCAGATCGCCCTCGATCATCGAGAGACGATCGACGACGTGGCCAAGTGCGTTGTGGACGGCCTCCAGCGAATCCTGGGTGGTCCGGTTGCTCTCGGCCTGGCTGAAGCGGATGTCGGAGAGCTCGCGCTTGACCAGATCGACCATGCCGGACTCGGCGGGCGGCGCGGAGCTGCGGCTTTCGGCCAGCGCGGAATAGGTCGCCTGCTGCCGCTCCAGGTGGCGCAGGATGTCGTGCAACCCGTCCTCGACGCGGCTGAAATTGCCGTTGCGCGGATCGGAGGCGGCCTCGAGCCGCTCCAGCAGATACGAGACCCGCTGTTCGAGATGAGCAAAGGTCGACGCCGAGTCGTTGCCGACCTGCATGCGGTCGAAACGGTCGGACAGGGCGCGGATCGCGCTTTCGAGATGCTCGCTGCTCTCGGATGGCTGAGGGCGCTCGCGCGTTTCCAAAGCAGCTGTGAGCGCCGCGATGCGCTGCTCCAGCACCGCAAAACTGTCGCCCTGGCCGGACGAACGGGTGACCTGGTCGACCTTGGACGACAGCAGCTGCACGTCGTCCGAGAGCCGTGCCAGCGCTTCGTTGGAGGCGACGTTGGAGACGATGCCGCGCAGTGCCGAGATCGCGCCTTCGAGCTGGCGGACCGTCGAGGGATCGTCATTGGCGCGCAGGATCAGATCGAGCTTGGCGCCGAGATTGCGGATCGCCTCGTCATAGCCGGTGAGCTGCTCGGCCGGCGTCAGCGTGCGGAGCACCTGCTTGATCTCGGAGAGCGCGTGCTCGATGCCGGACAGGACCTGACCGTCGGTGCCGTTGGAGCGGGTCTCGTCGATGCGCCGATGCAGCGAGCGGATCTCGTTCTCGATCGATTCGATCGCGCGGCGCGGCATCGCCTCGGTGATGGCGTTGCGGATCTCCGCAAGCTCGCTGCGGAAACTGTTGATCGCCTGCTCGGTATTGTCAGGCCGCTGCAGCGACTCGATCTGGCTCGTGATCTTGAGCAGATGGCGCTCGAGCGCAGAGAAATCCGGCCCCGGCTGCGGTGGCGGCGGAGCGTAGGCAGGGGGCGCGTAAGGAGCTGCCGCAGGCGCGATCGAGGGTGCTGCGCGCGGCGGCATCTGCCTGGGCGTAAAGCCGTCGAGCTCGCTCTGCCGTGCCGTGATCTCGGCGACCGCGACGTCGAACGAAGCGGGGCTCAGGGGCGGTGAGCTGCGATAGACCTGCGCTGCCGCACGCTCGACCGCATCGGCCTGGCGCTGGCGCGTTTCAACGGGTGCCTGTCGCGGTGCCGGAGCCTGCTGCGGCTTCGAAATTTGCGACAGCCGAGCATCGAGCCGCGAGATCGCGTCGTTGAGCTGACGCGCAACGCCCTGCTCCCGCGAGACGTCTTGTCGCGAAGAATCCTGCCGCGAAGTATCTTGCCGCGGCGCCGGCTTTGAAATTCGTTCGATCTGCTGGGTGATGGCGTCGAGCCGCTGGTGGATGTCGGCGACTTCGCGGCTTTCCTGGCTCGGCACGTGACTTGGTACGTGACTCGGGACTTGGCTCGGAACGTGCTGGGCTTGCGGACGCTGGTCGTAAAGTCCGCGAAAGTTCGGCGGGGCGGTCTCGCCGAGCGTGGAGTTGAGCCAATCGTTGAGTGACATGCCGGCGCGACGCGCAGCAGCTTCGGCCCGCTCCCGGACGGATGGATCGATGCCGTCAACACTCCACGATACGCGCGAATTCATGACTCTGTCCGGTTCCGACTCCGGCGCCCCACCCGGCGCCTCCAGTCTCCCCTCGCGTGCCGGTTGAAAGACAATCGGATTTGGCGCGGGTCGTCTGCCTCGAAAACCGACTTTTGTCTGTTACGGTAAATAACGGGTTAAGGAACCCGTTGACGGTGTCTTAAAGTTGGGCGGGGGCGCTGTGCTCCCCAGCCCGTCGGATGCGATCGGAATCTCGCATCGCCAGGAACTCTCCGGGCGCTAGCAGCTCGGAACTTCAGCGACCAAAGGATGGCTCAGAAAGGCTGGTCTGACCGAAGAAGAAGTTCGCAAACGCGCTGATGAGATCTGGAGGGTGCCGGCGAGCCCAGCGGGAAAATGGACACCTTCTGGTACGAGGCCGAAAGCAACTTCTGGCCGAACGCTCGGAGCAAGGTGAGGTGCCGCCCGGAATGACTGACAATTTGCCGAGCTAGGTGCTGTACCCAAACCGTCAATGGCATTGGACTTAGATCCCGATCGGCGTCCAAGGACACGCGGCAGGAGTTTGTGGCACCCTTGTCGGTTCTCGCATCGGGCCTTAATTCCTGCCCAGACGACACCGGCGAAGGAGATCAGTCCATGCAGCGGAAAAGTTGGGCCTCGTACGAGTGCCCCATGGCCCGCTCCGTTGACGTCATCGGCGACTGGGGCAGTTTGATGATCCTGCGCCAAGCCTTCGGGGGCACGACCCGATTCGACGATTTCCAGAAGGAGCTGGAGATGTCGCGGAATCTACTGACCGCCCGACTGAAGAAACTCGTCGCCTCTGGCATTCTCGAACGCCGGCCCATCGCCGAGGAAGCGCGGCGGCACGAGTACGTTCTGACCGAGATGGGCGAGGATCTCTTTGCGACCATCATCGCACTTCGCCAATGGGGCGACCGATGGCTATTCCGGCCCGATCCGCCCCCCATTCGAATGCTTGACGGCATCGACGGCAGCGAACTGGAGCCGATAAAGGTCCGCTCCTCCCTTGGGCGCGAGATCACGCTTGCCGATATTCGCTTGCGCCGGCGCGCCGCGGGCAAGCCGAAGGCTCGGGCCGGCAACCTCTAGAGCTTTATCGGTTCTAGAGTCTCTTTTGACGCGTTTTCTTCACGCAAACCGGCCTCCATTTCGCTCGAAAACGCTCTGGTTCACGCCGGCGCCGCGACGAGGGCTTGCCAACAATCATTCATGCCAGTAAAAGTTCAATAATGAGACTAACAGGTCTGGCGACCTAGCGCGAGGAGTATGAAATGCGGGCAGCGTACATCAACGGCTACGGCGACAATTCGGTGGTCACCTACGGGGAGGTCAGCGACCCCGTTGCGGGGGCCGACGAGGCAATGATCGAGGTTCGGGCCGCCGGTGCGAATCCCGTCGAGCTCGCCATGCGCCAGGGTCTGTTCCATGCCGCCTTTCCATTCACCTTTCCGCAGGTGATGGGCTACGACGTCGCGGGCGTCGTTGTCTCCGCGCCCTCGGGCGCGGCGTTCAAGGCAGGTGACGAGGTTTACGCCCGCCTGCCTAACCGGCGTCCCGGCGCCTATGCCGAGCGCGCAGCCGTTCCACTGAATCTCCTGGCCCACAAGCCGCGCACCCTTTCGTTCGAGGAGGCGGCGAGCCTGCCGACCGTCGCCTTGACCACCTGGCAGGCATTTGTGGAGCGCGCCCGGCTCAAGGCCGGCGAAAGCATCTTGATCCAGGCAGGGGCGGGTGGCGTCGGCGCCTTCGCCATCCAGCTCGCCAAGCACCTCGGGGCCTACGTCGTTGCGACGGGCGGACCGAACAGCCAGACGTTCATGGCCGGGCTCGGAGCGGACCGCACGATCGACTACACAACCGAAAGCTTCGAGGCTGCCGGCCCGTTCGATGTGGTCTATGACGGTGTGTGCGGTCCACTGACCGAGCGTGGCATCGACACCCTGCGCGAAGGCGGCCGCTATGTCGGTCTCGTGCGCACCGCCGACGCCCAGAGCTATCGCGAAATCGGCTTCCCGCCTCCCGTGGCCGAGCAAGCTTCGGCGGCCGTTCGACCGTTCATCGCGCGCGCCGCTGCCCGAAAGGCGGAGTTCCACGGCCCTCTCACCCGGCCGGACGGCGCTCAACTGGCGGAGATCGCGGCCCTGATCGACACCGGCGCCATCCGCGCTTCCGTGAGCGCGGCCTATGGCTTCGACCAGCTCGCCGCCGCCTACGAGCTTCTGGCCGGCCGACATACGCGCGGGAAGCTCGTCATCGTCCCCTGAGGCAAGGCTCCTTCAACAAGTCCGCGGAACGGAGGCAACCATGAGCGACATCCCCGCTAGGATCAGCATCGACAAGTCCACGCCGGGGTATTGGCGCGTGACCTTCAACAACCCGCCGATCAATGCGATCGACGATCGCACCTACGACGAGTTCTACGACCTGGTGGAGGAGATCGAAGCGGACGATGCGTTGAAGGTCGTGACCTTCGAGAGCGCCAACCCGGACTTCTTCATCGCTCACTACAGCACAGCCGAGCCCCGCAGCCGGTTCGGCGCGCCACGCTGGATCGAACCGGCCACCAAGCTGGCTCAGAGTAACGTCCTCAGCATTGCAGTGATCCGCGGCCGGGCGCGCGGCGGTGGAAGCGAGTTTACCCTGGCCTGCGACATTCGCTTCGCCAGCAAGGAAAAGGCGATCTTCGGCCAGCCAGAGGTCGGATGCGGCCTCATCCCAGGCGGCGGGGCGCTTCAACGCCTGCCGATCCTGGTGGGCCGCTCTCGCGCCATGGAGATCATCCTCGGCAGCGACGATTTCGATGCGGAGACCGCCGAACGATACGGCTGGATCAACCGCGCCATCCCCGAGGCCCAGCTTGATGAGTTCGTCGCGAATTTCGTGCGGCGCATCCTGTCGTTCGACAAGCAGGCGCTGAGCACCTGTAAAGCGACGATCAACCAGCACGGGCTACCGGACCCCGCTCAGCTGCAGGCGACGCAGGACACCTTCTTCACGACGTTCGGCTGGCCAGGCGCAGCAGAGCGCATGGCGAAGCTGCGCGCGCGAGGCATTGGATCCGCCGGCGACTTTGAGCTGAACTTCGGCCGCGAAGTCGGGAATCTTTAGCCGACAGCGGTCTCAGCCCTTGCCTTCCCGCTTGCTTTCCTCCAGCGGCACCACGGTGCCGTTTGCGCTCATCGCCGACAGCGCCTCGAGCGCCTCTTCGCAGAAATCGGCCACCATCTGCTCGTGCCGGGCGCCGAGCTGAAGCAGCAGCAGGTTACCGAGGTCGAGCACGCCGGAGGCCGCGCCTTCCGGAAAGCGCTTCTTCAGGATGCGCTCGTAGTTCTCGTGGCGATCGCGGTGGTGCTCGAGCCGGGCCATCAGGTCGGTGCGCATGGGCTCGAGGCCGATGCTGTCCAGCGCATGCAGCCGCACCAGGAGGTCGTCCTTGATGGAAGGGGGCGTGCTTGGCCGCGCGGCCCAGTGCCGCAGCGCTGTTCGGCCCTCCGGAGTGAGCGTATAGATCAGCTTATTGGGCTTGCCGGTTTGCACGACCTCGCGGCCCTGGATGTAGCCGCGGTCACGCAGCTTGGAGAGCTCGCGGTAGATCTGCTGGTGGTCGGCCTTCCAGAAGAAGCCGATCGAGGAATCGAATGTCTTGGCGAGCTCGTAGCCCGTCATCGGACGTTCCGTCAGGCATGCGAGGATTGCGTCGCCCAAAGCCATGACCCGGTCCTCCTGTTCTCGACCTTAACCAATTGGCTTGACTTTATGCGCATCGGCGCATATGCGTCAATGTGCATATGAGGCGACCCAAGAACGAGGGCAAACACCGCCCCGAAAATCCGAGTGGAATCAACCTTCGCGCTACTGTGCATGGGGTTGTTTTCGCGTTTTTTGCCCAAGCCTTTAAGTTGCACTGCCTTTAGGGAGGCACCTGAATGACCGGCCTCGAGTCCTGGTACGGCTACATGAAGTCGCATGACCAGGCAGCGCTCTGGGACCTGCTCCATCCCGACGCAATCTTCGAAAGCCCCGTCGTGCACGCGCCGCAGCGCGGCCGCGACATCACCTTCAAATATCTCGCCAGCGCCGAGAAGGTGCTCGGTGGTGCCGGCTTCAGCTATGCCGGCGAATGGAAGAGTGAGAGCGGCGCCGTGCTCGAATTCAAGACCATGATCGACGGCATCGAGATCAACGGCGTCGACATCATCACCTTCGATGGCGACGGACGCATCACGCATTTCAAGGTGATGGTGCGGCCGCTCAAGGCGATCAACATGCTGCATCGCCTGATGGCGGAACAGCTCGCCGCCGCTCAATCCTAAGCCAGCATCATCGCTTCAAGGCCTGCCGGGAGACCACCATGCCGATCTACAAAGCCCCCGTCGAAGACGTGAACTTCCTGCTCAACGACGTCTTCCAGATCGACCGCTACGACAATCTGGCCGGCTTCTCCGATGCGTCGAGCGACGTGCGCGAAGCCATTCTCGGCGAAGCCGCCAAGCTTGCCGAAGAGGTGCTGCAGCCGCTCAACCGCGTGGGCGATCTCGAAGGCTGCAGGCGCGCCGATGACGGCAGCGTCACCACGCCCAAGGGATTCAAGGAGGCGTTCAAGCAGGTCGCCGAGGGCGGCTGGCTCGGCCTGTCGGCACCGACCGAGTACGGCGGCCAGGGTCTGCCGGTGACGCTCTCCCAGGCCGTCAACGAATTCCAGATCTCCGCCAACATGGCGTTCTCGATGTATGGCGGCCTCACCATGGGCGCGACTGCGGCGTTGATCGTCCACGGCACGCCGGAGCAGAAGCAGACCTACGTGCCGAAGATGGTGGCGGGCGAGTGGACCGGCACCATGAACCTGACCGAGCCGCATTGCGGCACCGATCTCGGCATGCTCCGCACCAAGGCGGTGCGGCAGGCCGACGGCAGCTTCAAGATCACCGGCACCAAGATCTTCATTTCGGCCGGCGAGCATGACCTCGCGCCCAACATCATCCACCTCGTGCTGGCCCGCATCGAGGGCGCGCCCGCCGGCATCAAGGGCGTGTCGCTGTTCGTGGTGCCGAAATTCCTGGTCAATGCCGATGGGTCGGTGGGGCAGCGCAACGGCGTGGTCTGCGGCTCGATCGAGCACAAGATGGGCATCCACGGCAATTCCACCTGCGTGATGAACTACGACAACGCCGTCGGCTGGCTGATCGGCGAAGAGAACAAGGGCATGCAGGGCATGTTCGTGATGATGAACGAGGCCCGCCTCGGCGTCGCCGTGCAGGGTCTCGCGCAGTCCGAAGTGGCCTATCAGAATGCGGTCGCCTATGCCCGGGATCGCATCCAGGGCCGCTCGCTCACCGGCGCCAAGGCGCCGGACAAGCCGGCCGATCCGATCATCGTTCATCCCGACGTGCGCCGCACGCTGCTGTCGATCCGCGCCTTCAACGAGGCCGCGCGCGCCTTCGTGATGTGGACCGCGCTGAAGAGCGACGTCGCCCATCGCTCCGAGGATCCCAAGGATCGCCAGGCCGCCGACGATCACATGGGCCTGATGACGCCCGTCCTGAAAGGCTTCCTCACCGATTACGGCTTCGCCAACGCGGTGCAGGCGCAGCAGATGTATGGCGGCCACGGCTACATCGCCGAGCAGGGCATGGAGCAGTTCGTGCGCGATGCGCGCATCGCGATGATCTACGAAGGCGCCAACGGTATCCAGGCGCTCGACCTCGTCGGCCGCAAGCTGCCGCGCGACGGCGGCCGCGCCATCATGGCGTTCTTCGGCGAGGTCATGGCCTTTGCCAAGGAGAACGGCGGCGACGAGGCGATGAAGCCTTTCATCACGCCGCTCTCGGCGTCGCTCGGCCATCTCCAGCAGGCCACGACGTGGCTGATGCAGAATGCGATGGCCAAGCCCGACAATGCCGGTGCCGCCGCGACCGATTACCTGAACCTCTTCGGTTTCGTCGCGCTCGGCTACATGTGGGCGAAGATGGCGAAAGTGACACAAGCCAAGATTGCCGAGAGCGGGGCAACTCCCTATCTCTCGACCAAGCTCGTCACCGGCCGCTTCTTCATGGAGCGGATGCTGCCGGAGACCGCCGCCAATCTCGCGCGCATCCAGGCCGGCTGCGCCACCATCATGGAACTGCCCGCGGAAGCGTTCTGAAGATTCCGCCCACCAATGATAGCGACCGCGCGGCGGTCGCGACCAATAACTGCAATCAGGAGGCTCCCATGGCAGATGCCTATATTTACGACCACGTCCGCACCCCGCGCGGCCGCGGCAAGGCGGACGGCGCGCTGCACGAAGTCACCGCGCTCGCGCTCGCGACCGTGCCGCTGAAGGCGCTGAAGGACCGCAACAACCTGCCGGAAGATTCCGTCGATGACGTCATTCTCGGCGTGGTCGATCCCGTCGGCGAAGCCGGCTCCGACATCGCGCGCTTTGCCGCGCTGAAGGCGGGCCTCGGCCAAGCGGTGCCGGGCGTGCAGATCAGCCGCTTCTGCGCCTCCGGCCTCGATGCCGTGAATTTTGCCGCAGCCCAGGTGATGAGCGGCCAGCACGAGCTGGTGATCGGCGGCGGCGCCGAATCGATGAGCCGCGTCGGCATCGGTGCCTCCGGCGGCGCCTGGCCGATGGACCCGTCGATGGCAGTGCCGGCGTATTTCATGCCGCAGGGTGTCTCGGCCGATCTGATCGCAACCAAATACGGCTTCTCGCGTGACGACGTCGACGCCTATGCGGTGCAGAGCCAGCAGCGCGCGGCGAAGTCCTGGGAAGAAGGCCGCTTCGACAAGTCCGTCGTCCCGGTGAAGGACATCAACGGCCTCACCATCCTCGCCAAGGACGAGCATATGCGTCCTTCGACGACGATGCAGTCGCTGGCGCAGCTGCAGCCGGCGTTCACGATGATGGCACAGATGGGCGGCTTCGATGGCGTCGCGGTGCAGTCGCATCCGGAAATCGAGCGCGTCAATTACGTGCACCACGCCGGCAATTCGTCGGGCATCGTCGATGGTGCCGGCGCCGTTCTGCTCGGCAGCAAGGAAGCCGGCGGCAAGTACGGCCTGAAGCCGCGCGCCAAGATCCGTGCATTCGCTAATATCGGCTCTGAGCCCGCGATGATGCTGACCGGCCCGGTCGATGTCACCGAAAAGCTGTTCGCGCGCTCCGGCATGAAGAAGTCGGACATCGACCTGTTCGAGCTCAATGAGGCCTTCGCCTCCGTCGTGCTGCGCTACATCCAGGCCTTCGACATCGACAACGCCAAGATCAACGTCAATGGCGGTGCGATCGCGCTCGGCCATCCGCTCGGCGCCACCGGTGCGATGATCCTCGGCACCGTGCTCGACGAGCTCGAGCGAACCAACAAGGCGACCGCACTGGTGACGCTGTGCATCGGCGGCGGCATGGGCACGGCCACAATCATCGAACGCGTCTAAGGGTAGGGAACAACCAGCATGGCTTACAAGAACTTCAAGGTTGAGACCGATTCCGACGGCATCGCGCTCGTCATCTGGGACATTCCGGGCCGTTCGATGAACGTGCTCGACGAGACCTCGACCAACGAGCTCGACGCGATCGTCAAGGCGACCACGGCGGATGCTGCAGTGAAGGGCGTCGTCATCACCTCCGCCAAGGAAGCGTTCTGCGCGGGTGCCGATCTGTCCATGCTCGAAGGCATGAACCAGGCCTACGCAAAGGTCTTCAAGGAGCAGGGCGAGACGGCGGCGAACCAGATGCTGTTCGAGCAGAGCCGGCGCTTCTCACAGGTGCTGCGCTCCATCGAGACCTCCGGCAAGCCGTGGGCGGCGGCGATCAACGGCCTCGCGCTTGGCGGCGGTTTCGAGATCACGCTGTGTTGCCACTACCGCGTGGCGGCGGAGAATCCCAAGACGCGCCTCGGCCTCCCCGAGGTCAAGGTCGGCCTGTTCCCGGGCGCCGGCGGCACGCAGCGCGTGCCGCGCCTGGTGCCGCCGCAGGACGCGATGACGATCCTGCTCAAGGGCGATCCGGTTACGGTCGAGAAAGCCAAGGCGCTGAATCTGATTCACGCCGTCGTCCCCGCCGCCGATCTGATCAAGGCGGCAAAGGACTGGATCAAGGGCGGCGGCAAGGCTGTTGCGCCCTGGGACGAGAAGGGCTTCAAGCTGCCAGGCGGCCCGGTGTTCTCCAAGGCCGGCATGATGATGTTCCCGGCCGGCAATGCGATCTATCGCCGCGAGACCTACGACAATTATCCGGCTGCGCGCGCGATCATGAGCTGCGTCTACGAGGGCTTGCAGTTGCCGATCGACGCCGCATTGCGGGTGGAGTCGCGCTACTTCACCTCGGTGCTGCGCTCGAAGGAAGCGGCCGCGATGATCCGCAGCCTGTTCCTGTCGATGCAGGAGCTCAACAAGGGTGCGCGTCGTCCGAAGGACGTGCCGCCGACCAAGGTGAAGAAGATCGCCGTGATTGGCGCCGGCTTCATGGGCGCGAGCGTCGGCTATGTCTCGGCGCGCGCCGGCCTCGACGTCGTCCTGATCGATCGCGACCAGGAGAGCGCCGACAAGGGCAAGGCGCATGCGCAAAAGGTGATCGAGGAGCAGATCAAGAAGGGCCGCGCCAAGCCCGGCGACGCAGAAGCCCTGCTCGCGCGCATCACGCCGACCGCGGACTATTCCGCGCTGAAGGACGTCGATCTCGTCATCGAAGCCGTGTTCGAGGACCGCAAGGTCAAGGCCGATACCTTCGCCAAGGCGCAGGAGCATATGAAGCCGGACGTGATCTTCGCGTCCAACACCTCGACGCTTCCGATCACCTCGCTGGCGGAATCCTTCAAGGACCAGGGCAGGTTCGTCGGCATCCACTTCTTCTCGCCGGTCGAGAAGATGATGCTGGTCGAAATCATCCAGGGCAAGAACACCGGCGATCTCGCGATCGCGACCGCGCTCGACTACGTCCGGCAGATCGGCAAGACGCCGATCGTCGTCAACGACTCCAGAGGCTTCTTCGCCAATCGCTGCGTCGGCCGCTACGTCGCCGAAGGCAACGAGATGTTCCTCGAGGGCGTGCCGCCCGCGATGATCGAGAACTGCGCGAAGATGGCCGGCATGCCGGTCGGCCCACTCTCGCTGTCGGACGAGGTCGCGCTCGACCTCGGGCTCAAGATCATGAAGGCGACGGAAGCCGACCTCGGCCCCAACGCCATCAATCCTGATCAGAAGAAGCTGATGGTGGAAATGGTCGAGAAGCAGGGCCGCCTGGGCCGCAAGAACAGCAAAGGCTTCTACGACTACCCCGAGAAGGGCAAGGGTCAGAAGAGCCTGTGGCCGGGCTTGTCCGCGCTGCAGCCCAAGCAGCTCGATCCTGATACCCTCGACGTCGAGGAGTTGAAGCAGCGCTTCCTGGTGGTGCAGGCGGTGGAGGCCGCGCGCACGGTGGAGGACCACGTCATCACCGATCCGCGCGAAGCGGATGTCGGCTCGATTCTCGGCTTCGGCTTTGCGCCGTTCACCGGTGGCACGCTGTCCTACATCGACTTCATGGGTACGAAGAAGTTCGTCGAGCTTTGCCACAAGCTGGAAGCGAAATACGGCTCGCGCTTCACCCCGCCGAAACTCCTCGAGGAGATGGCCGCGAAGGGAGAAACCTTCTACGGCCGCTTCGCTCCGAACAAGGCGGCGGCGTGATTCTCTGAACCGGGGCCAAGATGAAAAAGACGAAAGGCCGGATTTCGATCCGGCCTTTCGCACGTGCGCCTCAGGTCGCCTGAATCAGTCCTTCCTTCTTCATCGCCTCCTGCACCTGCGGCCGCGCCGCGACGCGGGTCTTGTACGCGGCAAGGTTCGGCATCGCCGAGAGGTCGAACTTCATCCGGTCGGCCCAGGTCAGCATCGTGAAGAGATAACCGTCAGCCACCGTGAACTGCTTGCCCATGAGGTAGTCGCGGCCGGCGAGCTGACTGTCGATGTATTTCAGCTTGCCCATGACGCGGTCCTTGAAGAAGGCCTTGGCCTCATCGTTCAGCGTCGGCGCGAACATCGGGCCGAAGCTCTTGTGGACCTCCGAGGTGAGGAAGTTCAGCCATTCGAGCAGCTTGTAGCGCTCGGAGCTGCCGTGTGCCGGCGCCAGCGCCTTGGCTGAGGCCTGATCGGCGATCATCTGGACAATCACCGGGCCTTCGGTCACGATCTCTCCGCTATCGAGGCCCAGCGCAGGGACCTGGCCCTTGGGGTTCAGCTTCAGATAATCCTCACCGTTTTCGAGCTTCTTGGCCCGGATATCGACCTTGACCAGTTCATAGGGCAGGCCGGCCTCCAGGAGCGCGATATGGGGGGATAACGAGCAGGCACCGGGCGAATAGTACAATTTCATGGAATTTCCTCCTCTTGTTGCTTGGCTCAGGCGAAAGAACGACTACATGCATCTGCTTGAAATAGTCAAGATTGATGCAGGTGCATCGAATAGGGTAAGAGACGGGCGACGAGCTTGAGCGGGACCATGAAACGCAAACCATCCACCGAGGCGACTTCCGCCTGGATCCGCTTGATGCGGGTGCAGAGCCGCGTGCTCAATTGCGTCGAGCAGGACCTGAAGAAGGCCGGCTTCCCGCCGCTGGCATGGTATGACGCGCTGCTCGAACTGTCACGGGCGCCCTCGGGCGAGCTCCGGCCGGTCGAACTCGAACGGCAGATGCTGATCCCGCAATATTCGACATCGCGGCTGATCGACCGCCTGGTCGACGAGGGCCTCGCCTCCCGGCGTGAATGCAAGATCGACAAGCGTGGCCAGTTCGTGGAGATCACGGAAGCCGGCCGCGAATTGCAGAAGCGGATGTGGGGCGCCTATTCGGCCGCGATCGAGAAATATGTCGGCTCAAAGCTGTCCGATGCAGATGCCGTGAAGCTCAGCGGTCTGCTCGACCGTCTGGGCTGCTCGTGCGGCGAGATGAAACTGCCGCCCATCGTCCACGCCAACGAAACCACGCCGTCGCGATGAGCGCGCGGCACACCAGCTCGTCCGTGCAGCCGGTGGCTGCGCGGACCATCCCTGTCACCCACGCGCGTTCGATCGAAGCGCTTTTGATTAGAGTCTGATATGGCGCGAGACCAGATCGATATGACGCCGTTGCAATCGCGTGACGAACTCGTCAAGTGGTTCGAGGAAGGCTGCAAGGACCCGTCCGAATTCCGCATGGGCACCGAGCATGAGAAGACGCCGTTCACGCTCGAAGGCCACCGCCCGGTGCCCTACGAAGGCCCGCGCGGTATCGGCGCGCTGCTCGAAGGCATGAAACTCCTGCTTGGCTGGGAGCCGATCATGGAGAAGGGCAACATCATCGGCCTCTACGACGTCACCGGCGGCGGCGCGATTTCGCTGGAGCCCGGCGGGCAGTTCGAGCTTTCGGGCGCCCCGGTCGAGAACGTGCACCAGACCCAGAGCGAGCTGATGGCGCATCTGGCGCAGGTGCGCGAGATCGCAACGCCGCTCGGCATCGGCTTTCTCGGGCTCGGCATGACGCCGTCCTGGTCGCGCGCCGACATCCCGGTGATGCCCAAGGGCCGCTACAAGATCATGACCAATTACATGCCGAAGGTCGGCCAGTACGGCCTCGACATGATGTACCGGACCTGCACGGTGCAGACCAATCTCGACTTCTCCTCCGAAGCCGACATGGTCAAGAAGCTGCGTGTCTCGCTCGCGCTGCAGCCGGCCGCAACCGCCTTGTTCGCCAATTCGCCGTTTACCGAGGGCAAGCCGAACGGCTTCCTCTCCTTCCGGTCCGAGATCTGGCGCGACACCGACAACGCGCGCGCCGGCATGATGCCTTGGGCATTCGAGGACGGCATGGGCTTCGAGCGCTATGTCGACTACGCGCTCGACGTGCCCATGTATTTCGTCAAGCGTGACGAGGACTACATCGATGTCTCCGGCTCCTCGTTCCGCGCCTTCTTCGATGGCCGCAACAACAATCTGCCTGGGGAACGTCCGACGTTGTCGGACTGGGCCAACCATCTTTCGACGATTTTCCCGGAGGTGCGGCTCAAGCGCTATCTCGAGATGCGCGGCTCCGATGGTGGTCCGTGGGGCCGACTGCCGGCGCTATCGGCGTTCTGGGCCGGGCTGCTCTACGACGATGTGTCGCTGGATGCCGCCTGGGATTTGGTGAAGCACTGGAGCGCGCATGAGCGCCAAGCCCTGCGCGACGACGTGCCGCGCTTCGGCTTCAAGTCGCGGATCAAGGACCGCTATCTGTTCGAGATCGCCAAGGAGTGCCTCGTTCTGGCACATGCCGGCTTGCGCCGGCGCGGCCGGATCGACCAGCTCGGCCGCGACGAGACCAGGCATCTGGAGCCGCTCGATCGCATCATCGATTCCGGCCGCACGCCGGCTGAGGAGATGCTCGACAAATTCAACGGTCCCTGGAACGGCTCGGTGGAACCAGCCTACGCGGAATACGCGTTCTAAACCAAGGGCCCAACGATCGGGACCCGAGCCGTTCATCGCCCGTACAGGTTTGCGGCGATCAAATGGCCGGCTGAAAAACCCGAGCGTCGTCAATAACTCGAAAGCTGTTCCGATGGGGAAGGGCCGCCTGGCCGCAATGGCAAGCGTCGTGGCCTGCGCCGCGCTGCTTTCGCTCGCGTTTGCGAGCTGGCCTGCGCGCGCCCAGACGGCGTTCGACCGGCCCGGCGGAGACTATTTCAGCACCCCGGTCACGTCGGGCGATCCGGAGGATTGCGCGCTGCTGTGCGAGCGCGACCGCCGTTGCCGCTCGTGGAGCTTCAGCTATCCCGACGTCGAAGGCGGCTCGGCGGTGTGCTGGCTGAAGAACACGGTGCCTGCGCGTGTGCCGGGAAGCTGCTGCATCTCCGGTGTGCGCGGCGCCGGCGTGATCGAGCCGCGTGTCGAAGGCGTGGAGACCTCGATCGACCGCCCCGGCGGCGATCTGCGCAATTTCGAGATGAAGGACGGCGAAGGCGAAGAAGCCTGCAAGGCCGCCTGCACCGCCGACAACAAATGCCGCGCTTTCACCTATGCCCGCCCGGGCTACACCGGACGCGAAGCGCGCTGCTTCCTGAAAAAGGAAATCAAGCCGCCGCGCCGGAAGGCGGGGTTCACGTCGGGCGTGGTGAGATAGCTCGGATCATTCCGGCGCGATCACCGTGATCTCGGGCCACAGTGTCTTCCAGCGTGCCGCCTTCGCCGCGTAACTGGCGGCGGAAAAATTCGGCGCCCGATTGGGTCGCACGATCAGCTTCGCGATGTCGTCGAACCCGTGCGGCGCGTAGACGTTGAAATTCCCACCGGCAGGACGGATGCCCACCTGCGTATTCTCCGTGAGGAAGCGGTCGATACCGTCGGTCGCGCGCATCAAGGGCGGATAGGGCAGACCGTGCTTGCCGGGATACCAAAGGTGCACGCGGGCCTGGTTGCGGATTTCGATCTTGGCGCCGTGATGCGCGAGCTGCGCCTGCAGCTTGCGGATCACCGCGTCTTCCGCCTCCCATGAGGTGTCGGAATCGAAATAGAACACGTCGTAATCGGCGATGCCGTGATCGATCGGGCGGCCCGTGAGCGCGTTCCACACCGTCTGCACCAGGCAGCCCGCGACGAGCCACGCATCCGGCAGCGCGAGGCGATGGATTTCATGGAGGATCGCTGCGTTGAAGGGATTTCGCAGGGCGAGAGCCAGAAATTCGTCGCGGTCCATCACTGTTGCGCTCCCTCTCCCGCGTGCAGGAGAGGAGTGAAGACATTCGGCCTTCAATGCACGGCGGTGAAAAACCGCGCCATGCGAAATCCGGACAGCCAGGTCCACACCGGCTGGCCGCGAATGCCGAGATCCCAGGATCCGAGCACGGCATCCGCGCGGCCGACCAGATTGTCGATCGGCAACATGCCGACGCCGCCGGAGCGCAACGGCACGCGGCTGTCGGCGGAGTTGTCGCGGTTGTCGCCCAGCACGAAGAGATGGCCTGCCGGCACCGTCACTTCCTGCGTGTTGTCGAGCGGACCGTTGTCGCGCATCTTGAAGATCAGGTGCGAGACGCCGTTCGGCAGCGTCTCGACATAGCGGTAGGCGGGTTCGCTGCCGCCATTGTCGTCCTCGGCGGCGCCAACGCCGTCCGGCTTCAGCTCGGCGGGGCGGTCGTTGACGAAGAGCTGGCCCTGGCGCAGCTGGATGCGGTCGCCGGGCAGACCCACGACGCGCTTGACCCAGGCCTGCGAGCGGTCGCCGGGCCAGCGGAAGACCACGACGTCGCCCTGCTTCGGCGTCTCCGCGAACACGCGGCCGCTCTCAGGCAGGTTGATCTGGATCGGCAGCGACGAGGTGCCGTAGCCGTAGGGGAATTTCGAGGCGATCAAGGCGTCGCCGATCAACAGCGTCGGCTCCATCGAGCCCGACGGCACGTAGAACGGCTCGGCCAGCGCACCCTTGGCGATGAACACCGCGGCGACGATACCGACGAGCTGCACCAGCTGGCCGGCCCAGCCGCTGCTCTTCCGTTTGGTGGTGACAGTTACCTTCTCGACACTCATCCGCCTGTTCCACCCACCGTAATGCGTTCCATCAACAGCGACGGCTGGCCGACGCCGACCGGCACGCCCTGACCGTTTTTGCCGCAGGTGCCGATGCCGGTATCGAGCGCGAGGTCGTTGCCGATCATGCGGATGCGATGCAAATCGGTCGGCCCGTTGCCGATCAGCATGGCGCCCTTCAAGGGCGCACCGATCTTGCCGTTCTCGATCTTGTAGGCCTCGGTGCACTGAAACACGTATTTGCCCGAGGTGATGTCGACCTGGCCGCCGCCGAAATTCGCGGCGAAGACGCCGTTCTTCACCGAGGCGAGGATCTCGGCCGGATCGCGGTCGCCCGCGAGCATGTAGGTGTTGGTCATGCGCGGCATCGGCACATGGGCATAGCCCTGGCGGCGGCCGTTGCCGGTCGGCTTCATGTTCATCAGGCGCGCGTTCTGACGGTCCTGCATGTAGCCGACCAGGACGCCGTCCTCGATCAGCACGGTGCGGTTGGTCGGCGTGCCCTCGTCGTCGATCGACAGCGAGCCGCGGCGCGAGGCAAGGGTGCCGTCGTCGACCACGGTCACGCCCTTGGCCGCGACCTGCTGGCCCATCAGGCCGGCAAACGCCGACGTCTTCTTGCGGTTGAAGTCGCCTTCGAGGCCGTGGCCGACCGCCTCATGCAGCATCACGCCGGGCCAGCCGGCCCCGAGCACGACGTCCATCTCGCCGGCGGGAGCGGGAATCGATTCCAGATTGACAAGGGCCTCGCGCAGCGCGCCGTCGGCGGCGTCGCGCCAATTCTTGCTTTCGATGAATTCGGCGTAGCCGGCGCGGCCGCCATAGCCCTTGCTGCCGCTCTCCTGGCGGTCGCCCTGACCGGCGACGACGGAGACGTTGACGCGCACGAGCGGGCGGATGTCGCGATAGCTCTCGCCGTCGGGCCGCAGGATCTCGACCACCTGCCAGGTCGCGCCCAGGCTGACACTGACCTGCCGCACCCGCGGATCCTTGTCGCGCAGATAGGCGTCGATCTCGGCGAGCAGTTTGACCTTGGTCTCGAAGCCGGGGGCATCGAGCGGATTGTCGTCACTGTAAAGCCGCACGTTGGTATGCGCTGGAGGCGCGGCGAAACTGCCGGAATAGCCGCCGCGCACGGCCGCGACCGCGTCCGCGGCGCGAATCAGCGCCGGCAGCGACACGTCGGAGGAATGCGCGTAGCCGACAGCATCGTCCTTGACGGCGCGCAGCCCAAAACCCTGCGAGGTGTCGTAGGTCGCCTGCTTCAGCCGTCCATTGTCGAACATCAGCGCTTCGGTCTGGCTGTATTCCAGGAACAATTCGCCGTCGTCGGCACCGGCAAGCCCGCGCGCGAGCTCGTTGCGAACCTGGTCGCGGTCGAGATTGGCGCGGTCGAGCAGGGAGGTTGTGGCAGGGTTGGTCATGCGTCCGTCCATTATCGGGGGATGTGAGGCAAGATAATGGTTTTCCGGCAGTTCCGCGAGGGCGCCAAGTCTCACATTACGGAAACAATAGGATTCGCGGGACCGTCCTTCGCCCTACGGCAGTTTGTCATATCCCTCGCCGAGCCCATTCAGGCTGAGCGGGAAGCCGATGCCTTCTTCCGGGGTCTCGAAGATGATGAAGGTCGCGGTCTTGGCGGTGCGGAGCTGGCCGAGCAGCTTGTCGTCCATGACGACCTCGGCGACGCAGCCATTGGGCAGGCAGCGGACAAAGCCGGCACGCCCGACATCCTGGTTGTCGAGCTTGAGGCCGAGGCCGGAGGGCAGGAGAACACCGAGAGGGGCGACGACCCGCATCAGGCGGCTTTTCTGGTCGGCGGTCTTGAGGACGATCACGGTCAGGCCGGCGTTGGAGCGGTCTTCGGCCACCACGCTCTGGATCAGGGCGCATTGCTCGGACTGGGCGCCCGGCGGGGTGTCGCAGCGGATCTGCCAGTCGCCATGGACGGAGCGCACCGCGCCCTGCGCATGGGCGAGGCCCGGAAGCGCCAGGGCGACGACCGCCGCCAACACGGCAGCCAGCATCGTGAGGCCGCCAGCCTGGCTTTTAGCCCGCCTTGCCATGGATCTCGAAAACCCCATCGGGTCGGTCCCTCTGCTCGCCTGGGTCGCTCGCGTCAGGCGGACTGATACGGGAATGACGGCGTCTTGAAGGCGATTCGCAAGCAAATTCCACGCCGCCACGGCCGCCGTCGCCCGCACGAATCAGGTTCCTGTGCGGCTGTCCGCCAGTGCCTACCGCGGGCAATTCCGCTGTCAAGCGGCAGCATCCCGGGAAATGGTATTTTTGTCTGATGTTACTAGGAAATATCTTGCGGGTGATGGCTGACAGACGAGGCTCAAGACTGCATTGCGATAGATCAAGAATTATGGTTTGAGAGGCTTGATTTCGGCGTTCTAGCGATCTGGCCCCAATTCCTCTTAGAGGTATTCTTGCGCGGCGGTTTGTCAGACGGGGGGATCGAATAAAGCGTTTCCCGAAAATAGGGGAATGCACTTGGGGTGATTTCGTTAGGGGAGCGCGAACGGCATGAAGATGTCGATGGGCCCGGTGGGCCGGCACTTGCTGGGATTGGCCGTAGCGGGTCTGACGCTGGCGACGGGCGGTGCGGCATTTGCCGAGCTCGGGCAACCGGCTGCGTGGGAGTGGACGCTTCAGCAGTCCGCTTCCCCGGTGATGGACAACATCGTCTGGTTCCACAATTTCCTGTTCGTGCTGATCACGCTGATCACGCTGTTCGTTCTGGCGCTGCTCGTGATCGTGGTCGTCAAATTCAACGCGAGAGCCAATCCGGTGCCGTCGCGGACCACGCACAACACGCTGATCGAGGTGGCGTGGACGCTCGTTCCGGTGCTGATTCTGGTCGGTATCTCGGTGCCGTCGTTCCGCCTCCTGTTCCTCGAACTCGACGTGCCGAAGGCGGATCTGACCATCAAGGCGACCGGCAAGCAGTGGTACTGGTCCTACGCCTATCCGGATAACGGCAAGTTCGAGTTCGACTCGCTGATGGCCCAGGACAAGCAGCCCCGTCTGCTCGGCGTCGACAACGAGATGGTGGTGCCCGTCAACAAGGTGGTTCGGGTTCAGGTGACCGGGGCCGACGTGATTCATGCCTTTGCGCTGCCGTCCTTCGGCGTCAAGATCGACGCCATTCCGGGCCGGCTCAACGAGACCTGGTTCAAGGCCACCAAGACCGGCATGTTCTACGGCCAGTGCTCGGAATTGTGCGGCAAGGACCACGCCTTCATGCCGATCGCCATCCGCGTGGTGAGCGACCAGGAGTTCGCCTCCTGGGTCGAGACCGCGAAGAAGAAGTACGCGAGCGGCGGCACCAGCACCTACGCCTCCACGGCCGGCCCGACGCAGTGAGCGCCGGGCGAACGGCTCGAGGAAACTGAAAGCGACATAAGGGCGGGACCTCCAGAGGTCCGATCGGGACGCAAGGCAGGATTAGAAAATGGCAACGAGCGCAGCGGCACACGGCGATCACGCGCAAGACCACGGACATGACGAGCACGCCCATCCGACCGGATGGCGGCGCTACGTCTATTCGACCAACCACAAGGACATCGGCACGATGTACCTGATTTTCGCGGTCATCGCCGGCGTCATCGGCGCCGCGATGTCGATCGCGATCCGCGCCGAGCTGATGTATCCGGGCGTGCAGATCTTCCACGAGACGCACACCTACAATGTGTTCGTGACCTCCCATGGCCTGATCATGATCTTCTTCATGGTCATGCCTGCGATGATCGGCGGCTTCGGCAACTGGTTCGTGCCGCTGATGATCGGCGCGCCCGACATGGCGTTCCCGCGCATGAACAACATCTCGTTCTGGCTGCTGCCGGCGTCGTTCGCGCTGCTGCTGATGTCGACCTTCGTCGAGGGCGAGCCGGGCGCCAACGGCGTCGGCGCCGGCTGGACCATGTACGCGCCGCTGTCGAGCTCGGGCCATCCGGGCCCGGCCGTCGACTTCGCGATCCTGTCGCTGCATCTGGCGGGCGCCTCCTCGATCCTCGGCGCCATCAACTTCATCACCACCATCTTCAACATGCGCGCGCCGGGCATGACCCTGCACAAGATGCCGCTGTTCGTGTGGTCGATCCTGGTGACGGTGTTCCTGCTGCTGTTGTCGCTGCCGGTGCTCGCCGGTGCGATCACGATGCTGCTCACCGACCGCAATTTCGGAACGACGTTCTTCAACCCCGAAGGCGGCGGCGATCCCGTGCTGTTCCAGCATCTGTTCTGGTTCTTCGGTCACCCCGAAGTGTACATCCTGATCCTGCCCGCCTTCGGCATGGTCAGCCAGATCGTCTCGACCTTCTCGCGCAAGCCCGTGTTCGGCTATCTCGGCATGGCCTACGCCATGGTCGCGATCGGCGGCATCGGCTTCGTGGTGTGGGCGCACCATATGTACACGGTCGGCATGTCGTCGGCGACGCAGGCCTATTTCGTCGCCGCCACGATGGTCATCGCGGTCCCGACCGGTGTGAAGATCTTCTCGTGGATCGCCACGATGTGGGGCGGCTCGATCGAGTTCCGTGCGCCGATGATCTGGGCGGTGGGATTCATCTTCCTGTTCACCGTCGGCGGCGTCACCGGCGTGGTGCTGGCGAATGCCGGCGTCGATCGCGTGCTCCAGGAGACCTACTACGTCGTCGCGCACTTCCACTACGTGCTGTCGCTCGGTGCGGTGTTCGGGATCTTCGCCGGCTGGTATTACTGGTTCCCGAAGATGTCGGGCTACATGTACAATGAAGGGCTCGCGAAGGCGCACTTCTGGGTCACCTTCATCGGCGTGAACCTGGTGTTCTTCCCGCAGCACTTCCTCGGCCTCTCGGGCATGCCGCGCCGCTATGTCGATTATCCCGACGCGTTCGCGGGCTGGAACCTGGTCTCGTCGGTCGGCTCTTACATCTCCGGCTTCGGCGTGCTGATCTTCCTCTACTGCGTAATCGACGCCTTCGCGAAGAAGGTGCCGGCTGGCGACAATCCGTGGGGTGCAGGTGCGACCACGCTGGAATGGACGCTGCCCTCGCCGCCGCCCTTCCACCAGTTCGAAGTGCTGCCCCGCGTGCAGTAAGCCAATGCTCGCGGCGCCCGTGACGGGCGCCGCGGCTCGACAACCAAGCGAGTCAGTCTAGTGTCCGTCCTCGACCACAACGCCATCGACATCAATCCCCGCATCTCCGAAGCGGAGGTTGGCGATTACATCGCGCTCCTGAAGCCGCGGGTGATGTCGCTGGTGATCTTCACCGCGCTGGTCGGAATGGCGATGGCGCCCGGGCATTTCCACCCGGTGCTGGCCATCACCTCGCTGCTCTGCATCGCGGTCGGCGCCGGCGCGTCCGGCGCGCTCAACATGGCGCTGGAAGGCGACATCGACGCCAAGATGTCGCGCACGGCGAACCGCCCCATTCCACGCGGCCGCATCACCCGTCCCGAGGCGATGACCTTCGGCATGACGCTCGCCTTCTTCTCGGTGATGACGCTCGGCATCCTCGTCAACTGGATCGCGGGCGCGCTGCTCGCCTTCACCATCTTCTTCTACGTCGTGATCTACACGATCGGCCTGAAGCGCTGGACCGCGCAGAACATCGTGATCGGCGGTGCCGCCGGCGCGCTGCCGCCGGTGGTCGCCTGGGCCGCGGTCACAGGCACGGTCGACGTCGAGCCGCTGCTGCTGTTCGCCATTATCTTCTTCTGGACGCCGCCGCACTTCTGGGCGCTGGCGCTGTTCCGGTCCGACGATTACGCGCGCGCCGGCATCCCGATGCTGCCCAACGTCGCCGGCCCCGACGCGACCCGGCTTCAAATCCTGCTCTACACCATTGTGCTGATCGCGGTCGCTGCTGCGCCCTGGGCGCTCGGCTATTTCGACGCCATCTACGGCATCGTCTCTCTGATCCTCGGCGCCGGCATGCTGGCGTTCGCCGTCAACGTCTATGTGCGTCGCGAGCGCAGCCAATCGCTGCGGGCGACCCGCAAGCTGTTTGCATTCTCCATCCTCTATCTGTTTGCGCTGTTTGCGACCTTGCTGGCCGAGGTCGTGTTCCGGGCGCTTGCGCCGATGGTAGGGAGCGCATGATCGCAGGGATGGCCGACAAACCCGAGATAGATGGAATCGTCCTCACCGAGGCGCAGAAGAAGAGCCGTCGTCAGCGCTCGATCGCGATCGCACTCGCGCTCGGCGTGCTCGTGGTGCTGTTCTTCGCCGTGACCATGGTCAAAGGACCGGCCGTGCTCGTCCGGCCGATGTAGGAAACATGGATCAGAAGCCGACCATATCGCAGGATCAGAGCCGGACGGCCACCAAGGGGCGCAGGCCTGCCAAGGGGCTTGGCCGCGACGTGGTGGTCGCCTCGATCTGCGGCGGCGTGGTCGCGCTGATGGTCGGCGCCTCCTACGCGGCGGTGCCGTTCTACAACTGGTTCTGCCGCGCCACGGGCTTCAACGGCACGACCCAGGTCGCGACGTCGGCGCCGGCCAGCGGCCCGATCGCACGGAAGATCGCGGTGCGCTTCGATTCCAACGTCGCGCCCGGCCTGCCCTGGAAGTTCGAACCCGAGCAGAGCGAGATCGAGGTCAATATCGGCCAAGTCGTGACCGTCTTCTACACGGTGACGAACCAGGCCGCGCGGACCACCGCAGGCCAGGCCGCCTACAATGTCGCGCCGCTGACGGTCGGATCCTATTTCCAGAAGATCAACTGCTTCTGTTTCACCGAGCAGACCATGGCGCCCGGCGAGAAGCGCGAGATGCCGGTCGTGTTCTACGTCGATCCGTCGATTGCCGACGACCACGACAACGACGGTCTCAACACGATCACGCTGTCCTACACGTTCTATCCGGTGAAGGATCCGGTGGTGAAGCCGCTCGCGGCCAGCGAAGACGACAAACGCAAGGGAAATCTCTGATCTCCGGGCTCACGCGCCGGGGTTGGACATAAGGGGATAAGTGCCTGACAGGCACGGGATTGAGGAGCGAGACCGCAAATGGCAACGGCGCACACCAAGCATCACGACTACCACCTGGTCGATCCCTCGCCATGGCCCGTCGTCGGCTCCATCTCCGCCTTCATCATGGCGGTCGGCGCGATCACCTGGATGCACCACATGTTCTCGGCCGCGCCGATCATCTTCGGTGTCGGCACCGTCGGCGTGCTCTACACCATGGCGAGCTGGTGGGGCGACGTGATCAGGGAAGCCCAGTACAAGGGCGACCACACCCGCGTCGTGCAGCTGCATCACCGCTACGGCATGATCCTGTTCATCGCCTCGGAGGTGATGTTCTTCGTCGCCTGGTTCTGGGCCTATTTCAACGCGGCGCTATTCCCGGCCGACGCCGTCCACGCCACCCGCGATGCGGTGTTCGGCTGTGGTCTCGGGACCGCGGCCGGCGCCTGCGCCGTGCCGGGCACCTGGCCGCCGCACGGCATCGAGACCTTCGATCCCTGGCATCTGCCGCTCCTGAACACGCTGATCCTGCTCACCTCCGGCACCACGGTGACCTGGGCCCACCATGCGCTGCTCGAGAACGATCGCCAGGGCCTGAAATATGGCCTGATCCTCACCGTCGTGCTCGGCGCGCTCTTCACCTGCGTGCAGGCCTATGAGTACAGCCACGCGGCATTCTCCTTCGGCGGCAACGTCTACGGCGCAACCTTCTTCATGGCGACCGGCTTCCACGGTTTTCATGTGCTGGTCGGCACCATCTTCCTGCTGGTGTGCCTGTTCCGCGCCTATGCCGGCCACTTCACGCCGACCCAGCATCTCGGCTTCGAGTTTGCCGCCTGGTACTGGCACTTCGTCGACGTGGTCTGGCTGTTCCTGTTCCTCTGCATCTATGTCTGGGGACACGGTGCCGAGACCATGGCCCACGGCGCGCATTAAGCGGGCTGACATCGGATCGAGAAAGGGCGGCCCCGGGGCCGCCCTTTTGCTTTCTGCGCGCAGGGTTTCGGCAGAAACTGTGATAGACCCTTTGACCATGAACGAAGCCAGCGATACGTCCGAGCCGCAAGTCACCGTCCTGCAAAGCGCGCTGCGCGGGCTTGCCTGCAAATGCCCGCGCTGCGGCCAGGGCAAGCTCTATGCGGGCTTCCTGACGCTAGCGCCGTCCTGCGAGCGTTGCGGCCTCGACTACGCCTTCATCGATTCCGGTGACGGTCCGGCGATCTTCATCATCATGCTGGCCGGCGCGATCGTGGTCGGCTGCGCGCTCGTCGTCGAGGTCAAGTACCAGCCGCCGTACTGGCTGCACGCGGTGCTGTGGCTGCCGCTGATTCTCGCGACGACTCTGCTGCCGTTGCGCGCGATGAAGTCGCTGCTGATCGCGCTGCAATTCCACCATAAGGCGGCGCCGGGCCGGCTGGTCGACCGCGCGAAATGAACGAGACCGCGCGCAAGCCTCGCGTGGCCGGCTTCGCGCTGTTCACGCTGTTCCTGACTGCGGTCTGCGTCGTGCTCGGTGTCTGGCAATTGCAGCGCCGCCTCGCCAAGCATGAGCTGATCGCCGCCCTCACCGAGCGCCTCGCGGAAGCACCGGTCGCTCTGCCGCCGCCGGCACGATGGGCCGCGCTAAGTCCCGCGCGCGATGAATTCCGCCGTGTCAGCTTTACCGCGACCTATGCGCCGTTACCCGATGCGATGGTCTATTCCCCCGGATCCGCCGTACGCAAGGATGCGTCAGGCCCCGGCACCTGGGCGTTCCTGCCGGCGCGGCTGCCGGGCGGAGAGACGGTGGTCATCGATGCGGGCTTCGTCGAAAACACCATGCAGGATCGCAGCGTCGAGGATCGCGCGGTCAAGAAGCTCGTCACGGGCCAGGCGGTCTCATTCACCGGCTATCTGCGCTTCCCGGAGCCACCTGGCTGGCTGACCCCGGCGGCGAACCGCGACAAACGGCTGTGGTTCGTGCGCGATCACGTGGCGATCGCGAGCGCGCTGGGCTGGGGCGCGGTTGCGCCGTTCTATGTCGACCTCGAGCAGCCCGCCCCCGAGAACGGCATTCCGCGGCCGGGACCGCTCGACGTGCATCTCAAGGACGATCACCTGCAATACGCCATCACCTGGTTCACGCTTGCAGGCGCCGTGCTCATCGCCTTCGCCGTGTGGGCAAGAGGGCGGCGGCGGGGCTGAACTGCGCAATCCCTCCAGGGAACCCGGTATCGCCCGGGGTTTACCATTCAGCAGACATTCACGAGTGTGGTCCTAAGCCGCCATCGTTTTTCCGCGGCAGACAGGATTGCAGCGTGAGCGATTTCGACCAGATGGGAATTGTCGTCGACTGGGTGGATGCCTGCAGGAAGGGCGACCTCGCGACGCTCCTCGATCTCTATGCGGACGATGCCGAGGTCGAATGCACGTGCAACGGCACGCAGCACTATCGGGGCCGGAGCGAGCTCGAAGCCTATTGGCAGCCGCGTCTCAGCGCCTTCTCGTCGGCCGGTTTCGGGTTGGAGGAAATCCATCCTGCGCCCCACGGCGTCGATGTCGAATATTCCGTCGCCGGCGCGCTGCGCATCCGCGCCTCGTTTTGTTTCAGTCCCGACGGCAAGATCCGCACCACGTTGTGCGAGCCGGCGCGACAGAACGCGCAGCTTGGCTGTGCGTGCTAGAGTTTCGGTTCTCATTAAATCAGAACCGAACTCTGGATTCTGTTTTGACTCCTTTTCTTCACGCGAACCGGTATCCACTTCGCTCGAAGACGTTCTAATCGTTGACCGGCGCCTCGCGTGCCGGTCCGGCGGGAAGGCGGCAGCGCACATAGGTCCTGTCGTCCACGCGCAGCAGTGACAGCGATCCGCTGAGTGCGCGCACGCGCTCATGCATGCCGGTCAGGCCGCGGCCGAACACATTCCCTTCGGGAAAGCCGCCGCCGTCGTCGGAAATCTCGATGGCGACCGTGTCGCCGGCGACGGTCGCCTGCACATGGGCATTGCTGGCACCGGCATGACGCAGCACGTTGGTCAGCGCCTCCTGAATCACGCGATAGACGGTCTGAGCCAGCGGCCCGTCGATCGCGTTGAGATCCGGATCGATCGTGTCCGTCAGGTCAATAGACGGCGCCTGCTTGCGAAAATTCCGGAGCAGCGTCTGCACGCTGGTCTCCAGACCCAATTCCTCGATATAGAGCGGTCGCAACCGGTCGAGGATGCGGCGGTTGGTCTGCTGGAGCGCCTCGACCGATTGCAACACCTCCTGTGCCGAACTGCCGGGATTTCCCGCAGGAGGCGAGGCGTCGGCCAATGCGATCGTGCCGGCGCGGATGCTGAACAGCAGCGGACCGAGTTCGTCGTGCAGTTCGCGCGCGAGATCGCGCCGCTCGTCGTCCTGGAGCGACACCAGGCGGTGCAGCAGGTCGCGATTATCTTGGCTCAATTGCGCCAGCGTTTCGGCCAGCGCATTGGCCTCTTCACAGCTTTGCCGGATTTCCGGCGGTCCTCCGACCGGGATGGGCGTTGCATAGTGGCCGCTCCGCATCCGCGAGAGTCCTTCGCCGAGATCTTGCAGCGGGCGCAGGGCCGATCCCGCGAAAACATACGCAATGGTGCCGGTGAGCACCATCAGCACGGCAACGAGGATGGTCAGTGCGAGAAAGCCGATCCACTTCTCGAACAGGTCGGCCGACAGGTCCGGCAGGAAGACGAGATCGCCGACACGCTGGCCGTCGATCGTCACCGGAGCTGCCGCGTTCACGTCCGGAATGGCGAGCAGGTCGACAAACCATTGTGGTACGCCATGCGGCTTGCGCAGGCCGCCCCTCGCCGAGGAAGCTGGACCCGTCTCTACGGCACGGAATTGGATATCGGAGGAGGTGTCCAGAGAATGGACAAAGGCGTCCAGCGTCTGCCGCGGATTGTTTGAGGTGCGCAGGGTGTTGTTGAGCGCGGCGGCAATGGTCTGGATCGAACGCCGCCCCGGCTCGTTCTCGTCCGCCAATTGGTCGGTGGCGAAGGTTTGGAGCAGCACGCCGCTCATGATCAGCGCGGCGAGGAAGCTCAAGCCGAGTGGCAGAAATAGTTGGGTCCTGAACGAGAAGCGGTGCCACATTAGGTCAATTCTAACGCGCATCAGGGGATTTTGCTCTTTCCATTTGTTCCCGTCGGTTTATGAGTCGAAAAACTAGAGAGTTACAATGCAAGATACTGCCAAGCCGGCGACCCGAGTCCTGATTGTCGACGACCATCCCGTGGTGCTGTCCGGTTGCCGCACCCTGTTCGCCTCCGACCATTCGATCCGGATCGACGAGGCGACCGACGCCAAATCCGGGCATCGCGCCTATGTCACCAAGCGCCCCGACGTCACTGTGATCGACATCAGCCTGCCCGACGTCTCCGGCTTTGAACTGATGCGGCGCATTCGCAAGGACGATCCCGACGCCAAGATCATCATGTTCAGCATGAATGACGATCCGGCCTTCGTGGTGCGGGCGGTCGAGCTTGGGGCGCAGGGCTACGTCTCCAAGGGCGACGATCCCCGGATCCTGCTCAAGGCGGTGCGCAAGGTGGTTGCGGGCGACAATTTCATCTCACCGCAGCTCGCGGAAGCCGTGACGTTTTCCGGCGCGGCGATCAAGGCCAATCCTGCCTCGCAGATGACGCCGCGGGAGCTCGAGATTCTTCGCCTGCTGGGTCGAGGCGACAAGATCGTCGAGGTCGCCGAGGCACTCGGTATCTCCTATAAGACCGTCGCCAACACCACCTCCCTGCTCAAGCAGAAGCTCGGTGCCAAGAACCATTCCGACCTGATCCGGATCGCGGTGGAAATCGGGATGAACTAACGCCCGGGGCGCCGAACCGGCTGCTCCAGGATGCTGCCGGTTCGGCGGGCGGACCGGTCTCGGCGCTCAGCCGGGCAATGCATGGATAGCGCCGATACCATCCGCCGACACAATGGGCCCAACCGACGTTCGTTCCCGAACTGTCCTGTCGCTTGGGATATAATGGCAGTGCGTGACGCAGTGCCGCTGGCGAACGCTTGCCCGCGCCGAAACGCGTCGGGAAAAACAGGAACATTTTCTCACACATCCCGTTTTGTCCCTTGACGATGTCGTGACAGCCGACGAAAGCTTGCGCGAACAGTTTTTGCGGGTCGGTGACCCCAAGAGGCCAAACTGGTCTGCACACAACGACAGACCTTCCAAGAGAGGGCTGCGGCATTGCCGCAGCCCTTTTCGTTGGCAGCCTTTTTCCTTGGATGGCCCCAGCCGCGAAGCGGTTTCCTGATGCCGCAAAACACTTTATGGTGGCTCAAAGCCTCTGGCTGGTAACAAGTAATTTCGTAAAATCAAAGGCTTGCGGATCGAGCCCAAGCTCGGCCGGCCTTTGGAGGGCAGTTTGACTCGTTATATCTCGACCCGGGGCGAGGCCCCCGAACTCGGCTTCTGCGATGTGATGCTGACCGGGCTCGCCCGCGACGGCGGCCTGTATGTGCCGGCCACCTGGCCGCAACTCTCGCCTGACGCCATCGCCGGCTTCTTCGGTCGCCCCTATTGGGAGGTCGCGGTCGAGGTGATCCGCCCCTTCGTCGCCGGCGAGATCTCGGACGCCGAGCTCGGCCGCATGGCGAACGAGGCCTACGCCACTTTCCGCCATCCGGCGGTGGTGCCGCTGCGCCAGATGGCGCCGCACCAGTTCGTGCTGGAGCTGTTCCACGGTCCGACGCTCGCTTTCAAGGACGTGGCGATGCAGCTGATCTCGCGGCTGATGGACCACGTGCTCGCCAAGCGCGGCCAGCGCACCACCATCGTGGTCGCGACCTCGGGCGACACCGGCGGTGCTGCAGTCGACGCGTTCGCAGGGCTCGAAAATGTCGATCTCATCGTGCTGTTCCCGCATGGCCGCATCTCCGAGGTGCAGCGGCGGATGATGACGACGACGGGCGCGGCCAACGTCCATGCGCTCGCCGTCGAGGGCAATTTCGACGATTGCCAGGCCCTCGTGAAGGCAATGTTCAACAACCATCGCTTCCGCGATGCGACGTCGCTGTCCGGCGTCAATTCCATCAATTGGGCGCGGATCGTCGCCCAAGTGGTCTACTATTTCACCTCCGCCGTTGCCGCCGGTGCACCCGCGCGCGCGGTGGACTTCGTCGTGCCGACCGGCAATTTCGGCGACATCTTCGCCGGCTATGTCGCCAAGCGCATGGGTCTTCCGGTGCGGACCCTGGGCATCGCCGCTAACGTCAACGACATCCTGGCGCGCACGCTGAAGACCGGGATCTACGAGGTGCGCGAGGTCCACGCGACGGCGTCGCCGTCGATGGACATCCAGATCTCCTCGAATTTCGAGCGGCTGCTGTTCGAGGCTGGCGGGCGCGATGCCGCCGGCGTGCGCCGTCTGATGGATTCGCTGAAGCAGTCCGGCCGCTTCGTGCTGCCCGATGCGACGCTGGCCGCGATCCGCGAGGGGTTCGACGCAGGCCGCGCCGACGAGACCGAGACCGCGGCCGCGATCCGCGCCGCCTGGCGCGAGGCGGGCGAACTGGTCGATCCTCACACAGCGGTCGCGCTTGCGGTCGCCGACCGCGACACCACGGACAGGACGGTTCCCAGCATCGTGCTGTCCACCGCCCATCCGGCCAAATTCCCCGATGCGGTCGAAGCCGCCTGCGGCCAGCGGCCGCAACTGCCGGCCTGGCTCGATGGCCTGATGACCAAATCCGAACACATGAAGGTGATGAAGAACGACCAGGCCGAGGTCGAGCGGTTCGTGCTGTCGGTCAGCCGCGCCGCGAAACAGGGAGTTGCCGGATGAGCGTCGAGATTTCCAAGCTTGCGTCCGGCCTGACCGTCGTCACCGACAAGATGCCCCATCTCGAGACCGCGGCGCTCGGCGTCTGGGCCGGCGTCGGCGGGCGCGACGAGAAGCCCAATGAGCACGGCATCTCGCATCTTCTGGAACATATGGCGTTCAAGGGCACGACGAAGCGCTCCTCGCGCGAGATCGTCGAGGAGATCGAGGCGGTCGGCGGCGACCTCAACGCCGGCACCTCGACCGAGACCACGTCCTATTATGCACGGGTGCTGAAGGCTGACGTGCCGCTCGCGCTCGACGTGCTCGCCGACATCCTGGCCAATCCGGCCTTCGAGCCCGACGAGCTCGAGCGCGAGAAGAATGTCATCGTGCAGGAGATCGGCGCGGCGCAGGACACGCCTGACGACGTCGTGTTCGAGCATCTCAACGAGCTCTGCTATCCCGACCAGCCGATGGGCCGTTCGCTGCTAGGCACTGCGAAGACCTTGCGTGCCTTCAGCCGCGACTCGCTGCGCGACTATCTGTCGACGCATTACCGCGGGCCGGACATGGTGGTGGCGGCAGCCGGGGCGGTCGATCACGAGCAGGTGGTCGCCGAGGTCGAGCAGCGCTTTGCCAGTTTTGAGGGGACAGCGGGTCCCAAGCCGCAACCCGCGCAGTTCGGCAAGGGCGGCACCAAGGTGGTGCATCGCGAGCTCGAGCAGGCGCATCTGACGCTAGCGCTGGAGGGCGTGCCGCAGGCCGATCTGTCGCTGTTCTCGCTCCAGGTCTTCACCAACATCCTCGGCGGCGGGATGTCGTCGCGGCTGTTCCAGGAGGTGCGCGAGAAGCGCGGCCTCTGTTACTCGATCTACTCGTTCCATGCCCCCTATACCGACACCGGCTTCTTCGGCCTCTACACCGGCACCGATCCGGCCGATGCGCCCGAGATGATGGAGGTCGTGGTCGACATCATGAATGATTCGGTCGAGACCCTGACCGAGGTCGAGATCGCGCGGGCCAAGGCGCAGATGAAGGCGGGGCTGCTGATGGCGCTGGAGAGCTGCTCCTCTCGTGCCGAGCAGCTCGCCCGGCATGTGCTGGCCTATGGCCGGCCCCAGACCGCCGAGGAGCTGGTGGCCCGGATCGACGCCGTCAGCGTCGAATCGACCCGGGATGCGGCGCGTGCGCTGCTTTCGCGTAGCCGCCCTGCGGTTGTCGCATTGGGCAGTGGCAGGGGTCTGGACACGGCGGTGTCTTTTGCGGAAGGATTGACCCGGGCACGCGCCAAGGCGCGGCTGCATTAGGAGCCGCGCACGGGTTGATCCGTCCCCGGGAAGCATCACCATGGCCCTCTTCCGCCTGCCATCCAGTGGACCCGCCGCTCTCGCGCCGCGCGGCAACGGCCTGTTGCTACGCGCGCCGCAGATGTCGGATTTCCTGCAATGGGCCCATCTGCGCGAGTCCAGCCGCGATTACCTGACGCCCTGGGAGCCGATCTGGCCGTCGGACGATCTCACGCGCTCCGGTTTCCGCCGTCGCCTGCGGCGCTATTCCGAGGACATCGCCGCGGACCGGTCCTATCCCTTTCTGATCTTCCGGGAGCTCGACGGCGCCATGGTCGGCGGCATCACGCTCGCCAATGTCCGCCGCGGCATCGTCCAGGCCGGCACCATCGGCTATTGGGTCGGGAAGCCCCACGCCCAGCGCGGCTACATGACGGCCGCACTGCGGGTGCTGCTGCCAACGCTGTTCGGCGAGCTCAATCTGCACCGGGTCGAGGCCGCCTGCATCCCGACCAATGCGCCGTCGATCCGGGTGCTGGAGAAGTGCGGTTTCTCCCGCGAGGGGCTGGCGCGCCGCTATCTCTGCATCAACGGGATCTGGCAGGACCATTTGCTGTTCGGCCTGCTGCACGAGGATTTCCGCGGCTGAGTCCGTTCATTCATGTGACCAAAGTCTGCTGTGTGCCTGCCTTGGGTTCGCCGGTTTTGACGATATAACGGCGCAAGCCGGCCGGTGATCGGCCGGGATGTTGTCATGGAGTATGGGCGTTGAGGGTGCAGGAGCTTCGGTCATCGCGGAATGCGTTGCGGCGGGGGGCAGCGGTCGCGCTGGCGTTGTCAGTTGCGCTGGTCTCCATTTCGCCGGTCGCGGCGCAGTCGCTGACCGATCGATTCAAGGGCCTGTTCGGCGGCAAGTCGGACGAGCCGGCCCAACCCAAGCCGGCGCCTGCACCAGGCCAGCCGGCGGCTGATGACGATCTTGATTGCCCGCAGGTCACGGTGCGTGCCGGAGCCTCCACCTACGCGGTCGGTGCCACCGGCAAGCCGGCCGTCGGCAACGAGATCCGCTTCCAGGCCACCATCACCAAGATGGCGCGCGAATGCGCCCGCAATGGCGGCGACATCACGGCCCGGATCGGTATCCAGGGCCGCGTCATTGCCGGTCCCGCCGGCGCGCCTGCGAGCGTCGAGGTGCCGCTGCGCGTCGCCGTGGTGCAGGGCGGCGTCGGCGAGAAGGTGATCGCTTCCAAGGCCTACCGGACCACGGTCGGAATGTCGGAGGGCGGCAGCGTGCCGTTCACCTTCGTGGCCGAGGATCTGGTCTATCCGATGCCTCCGGCCAAGGACGCCGATAGCTACATCTTCTATGTCGGCTTCGATCCGCAGGCGCTGTCGCCCGAGCCGAAGGCGCGGGCGAAGAAGAAGTAGCCACGTAAAGATAGTCGTCATGCCCCGCGAAGGCGGGGCATCCAGTACGCCGCGGCTTCTCGATTGATCAGGACTGTCTCTGGAATACTGGATCGCCCGCCTTCGCGGGCGATGACATCAGATTTGCCGATGCCGTGCCCGACAAACAAAAAAGCCGGCGCTCATCGCGCCGGCTTTTTGATGGGTGAAGGCGAGGCCCCTCAGTTCAGCTTCTGCCTGACTTCGGTGATGCCCTTGGCGAGCAGATCGTCGGCGACCTGGCCCTTGACCGACTGCGACAGGATCGTGGAGGCGGCCTGGACGGCGGCTTCGGCGGCTGCGGCGCGCACATCGGCGACTGCCTGGGCCTCGGCGAGCGCGATCTTGCCCTCCGCGGTCTTGGTGCGGCGAGCGACGAAATCTTCCACCTTGGCCTTGGCCTCGGTTGCGATGCGCTCGGCTTCGCTCTTCGCGTTTGCGATGATGTCGGCGGCCTCGCGTTCGGCCGAGGCGGTGCGCGCCTTGTAGTCGGCGAGCACTTTGGCGGCTTCCTGCTTGAGGCGCGTCGCGTCGTCGAGCTCGGCCTTGATGCGATCGGCGCGATGGTCGAGGGCAGTCATGGCCTTCTTGAAGACCCCGAGATAGCCGAACCCGACCATCAGGATCACGAAGGCGATGGCGACCCAGGTTTCAGGATCGAAGAACATATCGATTAACCCTTCAAGGACGCATCAACGGCGGCATTGACCAACGCCGCGTCCGGAACCACGCCGGTGAGCTGCTGCACGATGCTGCCTGCCGCGTCGGCCGCGATGCCGCGGACGTTGCTCATGGCGGTCGCACGGGTCGAGGCGATGGTCTTCTCCGCCTCGGCGAGCTTGGCCGCCAGTTGCTCTTCCAGCGCCTTGCGCTCGGCGTCCGCCTGCGCATTCGCCTTGTCGCGGGATTCGTTGCCGATGGCCTGCGCGCGCGAGCGTGCCGAAGCAAGCTCGCTTTCATAGGCCTTCAGCGCCGCTTCGGACTGGTCCTTCAGCTTCTGCGCTTCGGCGAGGTCGCCCTCGATCTTGTTCTGACGCGCCTCGATCGCACCGCCGACGCGCGGCAGAGCGAGCTTGGACACGATCACGTAAAGCGCGACGAAGAAGATCGCGAGCGACACCAGCTGTGAAGCATAAGTGCCGCTCTCGAACGGCGGAAAACCGCCACCGTGGTGACCACCGTCAGCCTCAGTGTGAGCGCCCGCCGCCGGACCTTTTGCGCCGCCATGACTTTCAGCCATGGAGTACTCCTGTTGCTGTCATGCGCGTCGCTTCGGTTGAAGCGGCGCGAAAAATCGTTCTCAGAGGGGAACGAACAGCAGCAGCAGCGCGATCAGCAGCGAGAAAATGCCGAGCGCTTCGGTCACGGCGAAGCCGAAGATCAGATTGCCGAACTGGCCCTGAGCGGCCGAGGGGTTGCGAACGGCTGCGGCGAGGTAGTTGCCGAAGATCACGCCGACGCCGACGCCCGCGCCGCCCATGCCGATGCATGCGATGCCCGCGCCGATAAGTTTTGCTGCTGCCGGATCCATTTTAGACTCCTTGGAAGAAAGATTGGGTTTTGGGTGGAAATTCCCCGGACCGCTCAGTGTCCCGGATGAATGGCGTCGTTGAGGTAGATGCAGGTCAGGATCGCAAACACATAGGCTTGCAGGAATGCGACCAGAATCTCGAGAGCGTACAGCGCGACCGTGAGCGCCAGCGGCAGCACGCCGCCGACCCAGCCAAGGGCGCCGAGCGAGAAGCCGAGCATGGCGACGAAGCCCGCGAACACCTTCAGCGCGATGTGGCCGGCCAGCATGTTGGCGAACAGACGAACGCTGTGGGAGACCGGCCGCAGGAAGAACGACAGGATCTCGATGAACATCACCAGCGGCAGGATGTAGCCGGGGACGCCGTGGGGCACGAAGATCGAGAAGAATTTCAGGCCGTTCTTGGCAACGCCGTAGATCAGCACCGTGAAGAAGACCAGCAGCGCGAGTGCCGCGGTGACGATCAGATGGCTCGAGATCGTGAAGGTGTAGGGGATAATGCCGACCAGGTTCGAGACGCAGATGAACATGAACAGCGAGAAGATCAGCGGGAAGAACTTCATGCCTTCCGCGCCGGCCGTCGAGCGGATGGTCGAGGCCACGAATTCGTAGGAGATCTCGGCGACCGATTGGAGCCGCCCGGGAACCAGCTGCGTGCCGCTGGCGAGCATCAGGATCGAGATGATCGCGACCGCCACCAGCATGTAGAGCGACGAATTGGTGAAGGCGATCGTGTGATTGCCGATATGGCCCAGGGTGAAGAGAGGCTCGATGTTGAACTGGTGGATCGGATCGATTTTCATCAGCGCGGCATCTCTTGGTCTGCCGGGCGATGCCGGCGGGTCTCGGTCTGCCGGTCAGGCCGGCCCGTACCGGCTCGAGCCGGCACGATCATTCCTCTCCTGGAGTGGATCGCTTAAGAACCACCGCGCCTGTTTTGACCCGCGCCTGCCGTTCTCACCACATTCACCACGCCGGCGACGAAGCCCAGCAGCAGGAACACGATGAATCCGAAAGGCGACGACGACAGCAAGCGGTCGAAACCCCAGCCAATCCCCGCTCCGACAACGACCCCGGCGACCAACTCGGAGGATAACCGGAAACCAAGCGCCATCGCCGAGGCTCTGGCCGCTCTGTCTTCACCGTCACCTGCGGGTTGCTCGGTCTTGACGTGGCGGCCGCGAAATTCGGACAACCGCTGATCAAGATTTCCGAGCCGATCGGAAAGCGCAGCTTCCTCGGGCGATCTATCGCGATCTCCATTCTCGCCGTGTCCCGTGCCCTGTGTCATGCAACGAAGACCCGAAACGCCGCGGCTGAATGGAAATTACGCCCGCCACCCTCAAAAGCCGCGCGGACCATACTGATGGCCCATAATCAAGTCAAGCCAAGTCACGATTGTGTCCATTCCCGTTATGTGTCTGATTTATCTGGAAATATTGACGCGAGCGGTAGCGCTGCACACAGCGTGACGCCGCACCGCAGCAGGTCTCCGCTTGATCGGCGGACGCAGTCGCCATTTCGCCCAGTGGCAGGGATCAAAGGGGGCGCCGCGATCGTTCATCTCAGAGGCGCGTTTTGGGCGGCGGATCGCCTCGCCGGGGTGTAGAATTTGCGAGAAGTGCCACCTTTATGAGCGCCATCTTTGGAAGTGCTAGCGGCGCGTCGTGGCGGAGAATGCGATGAGAGCAGCGAATTCATCCACAGCATCATGGCTTGCGGCGGCGGCGTTCGCCGCGGCGATGGCCGTCAGCGCCGGCGGCCTGGCCGCGCAATCTGCGCCCGACAGCGAAAACGGCCGCTACAGCATGACCCCCATCCCCGACGGCGTGCTGCGGCTCGACAGCCGCACCGGCACGGTGTCCACCTGCACCCGCAGCGGCACCGGCTGGGCCTGCTACGCGGTGCCCGATGAACGTGCCGCGCTCGACGCCGAAATCGGCCGGCTCCAGGCCGAAGTCGAGACGCTGAAGGGACGGCTCGCGGCGGGGCCGACCGTGTCAGGCAAGATCGACGAGGCGCTGCCGAAAACCGATCCGCTCAAGAAGGCGGAGCCGCAAGCACGAGAGCCAAAGGCCGCCGAGGGTGACCGCAGGATCGAGATTCCGCTGCCGAGCGACCAGGACGTCGATCGCGTGATGTCGTTCCTGGAAAAGGCTTGGCGTCGGCTGATCGACATGGCCAACCGCGTGCAGAAGGACGTGTCGGGGAAAATCTAGCGGGTCCCTCGGTGTCGTCCTGGCGAAAGCCAGGACCCATACGCCGCAGCCTCTCTGTTTTTCTCGGTGCGCGTGGCCAACTTCTCGTCATCACGAGCATTTGGGGTAATGGGTCCTGGCTTTCGCCAGGACGACGTAACGGGAGCCCTCATGACGTCAGCCAAATCCATCTCGCGCTCGGCGCCGTCGTCAGGGCCGGCCACCACCATCGCATCGTCGCTGCTGACTGTGCAGACGCCGGGGCGCGGCTTCAGCGACCTCACCGCCGAGGCGGCGCGGTTCATCGCCGACGTTCATGCGCGGGACGGCGTGCTCACGCTGTTCATCCGTCACACCTCGGCGTCTCTGACAATCCAGGAGAATGCCGATCCATCGGTGCTGGTCGATCTCACTACGGTGCTGACGCGGCTCGCGCCCGACGATGAAGATGCGGGCTGGACGCACGACACCGAAGGGCCGGACGACATGCCGGCGCATATCAAAACCATGCTGACGGGGACATCGCTCCAGGTGCCGGTGCTGAACGGCAGGCTCGCGCTTGGCACCTGGCAGGCGATCTATCTGATCGAGCATCGCGCCCGTCCGCACCGGCGCGAGGTGGTGCTGCAATTCCTCGGCAGCAATCAGTAGAGCGTTTTCGAGCGAAGTGGATCCCGGTTCGCGTCAAGAAAACGCGTCAATATAAAGAATCCGGAGTTCAAAACAAAACCGGCCGCGGAGACCGCGGCCGGTTGGCGTTGATCTGGATCTGCGTCGATCAGGTCGTCTTGATATCGACGTCCTTGGTCTCCGGCAGGAAGAACAAGCCGATCACGACGGTAATCGACGCGAAGATGACCGGATACCAGAGGCCCGCATAGATATCGCCCGTCGAGGCCACGATGGCGAAGGCGGTCGCCGGCAGCAGGCCGCCGAACCAGCCGTTACCGATGTGGTAGGGCAGCGACATCGAGGTGTAGCGGATGCGGGTCGGGAACAGTTCGACCAGCATCGCGGCGATCGGGCCGTAGACCATGGTGACGAAGATCACCAGGACGAACAGCAGTCCGACGACCGCCGCCACCTGCGGACGGAAGATGTCGAACGGATGCGCCATCTTCACGATGCCCGCATCACCGGCCTTCGGATATCCGGCTGCCTGCACGGCGGCGAGGACCGCCGGATTGCCGTCCTTGGCGTTGGCGTAGGCGACTTCCTTGCCGTTGACCATCACCTTCACGCCGGATCCGGCCGCACCTGGCGTGGTCCCGTACTTGACCGACGACTGCGACAGGTAGGCACGTGCGGTGTCGCAAGGCGAGGTGAAGACGCGGGTGCCGACCGGGTTGAACAGGTCGCCGCAACCTGCGGGATCCGCCACCACGTCGACCTTGACCGACTCGATCGCCTTTTCCAGCGCCGGGTTGGCGTTGGTGGTGATCATCTTGAAGATCGGGAAGAAGGTCAGCGCCGCGATCAGACAGCCGCCGAGGATGATCGGCTTGCGGCCGATCTTGTCGGAGAGCATGCCGAACACGATGAAGAAGCCGGTCCCGAGCAGGAGCGACCAGGCGATCAGCAGGTTGGCGGTGTAGCCGTCGACCTTGAGGATCGATTGCAGGAAGAACAGCGCGTAGAACTGGCCGGTGTACCAGACCACGCCCTGGCCCATCACGCCGCCAAGCAACGCCAGCAGCACGAGCTTGCCGTTCTGCCAATTGCCGAAGGCTTCCGTCAGCGGGGCCTTCGAGCTCTTCCCCTCGTCCTTCATCTTCTGGAAGATCGGGGATTCGTTGAGGCGAAGCCGGATCCAGACCGAGACGCCAAGCAGCAGCACCGAGACCAGGAATGGAATGCGCCAGCCCCAGGCTGCGAAGTCGGGTTCGCCGAGCGCGGAGCGCGTGAACAGGATCACCAGCAGCGACAGGAACAGTCCGAGAGTCGCCGTGGTCTGGATGAAGGAGGTGTAGTAGCCGCGCTTGCCGTTCGGAGCATGCTCCGCGACGTAGGTCGCCGCACCGCCATATTCACCGCCGAGCGCGAGGCCCTGGGCGAGACGCAGCGCGATCAGGATGATCGGGGCCGCGATGCCGATGGTCGCCGCATTGGGCAGCAGGCCGACGATGAAGGTCGACAGACCCATGATCAGGATGGTGACGAGGAAGGTGTATTTGCGGCCGACGATGTCGCCGACACGGCCGAACACGATCGCGCCGAACGGGCGCACCAGGAAGCCCGCCGCGAAGGCCAGCAGCGCGAAGATGTCGCGGGTTGCCGGCGGATAGGCCGAGAAGAACTGCGCGCCGATGATGCCGGCCAGCGAACCGTAGAGATAGAAATCGTACCACTCGAAGACGGTACCGAGCGAGGAGGCGAGAATGACGAACCGTTCGTCCTTCGTCATCCCTCCCGCGCCTGCTTGAGACACAGCCATTGTCGACATGTTGAGTCGCTCCCCGAAAAATCGTTTCCTCGCGCCCTGGATGTCCGGTCATGCCGGATCAACCCAAGCCTTGCCCCCAAGGTAACATTGGCGTGAAACCCGCCCCAATACGACTTTCGGCCTTTCGCACTGACGCGCACCTGACGCCGCGGGCGTTCCATCCGGCAACATAGTGCCGACCTGTGGATTAACCCCGTTGCCGCAAAGGGATAATGTCCACTTGCATGCCACGGCTGGTCGGGAAAGAATTGACCAGGGCCCCGCGCCGGCTTACTGGCCCGGTGCGATTGCCAGCAAGAGAACGATGAACGCTCCCTCGACCCATCTCGTCATTGCCGATGACCATCCATTGTTCCGCGACGCGCTGCGGCAGGCGGTGGCAGGCGTCCTGAGCTCGGCCAGGATCGATGAGGCTGGATCGTTCGAGGATCTGACCAAGCTTTTGGAACAGACCTCCGACGTCGACCTGATCCTGCTCGACCTCTCGATGCCCGGGATTTCCGGCTTTTCCGGCCTGATCTATCTGCGCGCGCAATATCCGGCCATTCCGGTGGTGATCGTCTCGGCTTCCGACGACAGCGCCACGATCCGCCGCTCGCTGGATTTCGGCGCCTCCGGCTTCATCCCGAAGCGCTTCGGCGTCGAGACCCTGCGCGACGCCATCCTCAAGGTGATGGAGGGCGACGTCTGGGTTCCCGCCGACACTGATCTGTCGGCGGTCGCCGACCCCGACATGACGCGCCTGCGCGACCGGCTGGTGACGCTGACGCCGCAGCAGGTCCGGGTTCTGATGATGCTGTCGGAGGGATTGCTCAACAAGCAGATCGCCTATGAGCTCGGCGTCTCCGAGGCCACCATCAAGGCGCATGTCTCGGCCATCCTGCAAAAGCTCGGCGTCGAAAGCCGGACCCAGGCCGTGATCGCCGCCGCGAAAATCGCCGGCGGCCAATGGAAGCAGGGCACCCCGACGGGGTGAGGCTGTAGCGAGCGGACGGCCCGTGGTCGTAGCCCGGATGGCTTGTCCGCCGCTGCTCTAAGAGCGAGGGCGGAAGCGTAGCGCAATCCGGGGCCGCTCGCCCCGCATCGGCACCTTCCCGGATTACGCTTCGCTCCATCCGGGCTACCGGACCTCCTCTGTGTCGCCTCTGTCAATCCGCTCACGCGAATATATTCCGCTTTACCGAAATTCGGAATTGGCGTATGTGTCGTTCATCCCGGCTCATTCTTGAGGGGCGATCTTGTGGTCGTCACGTTCGCGAGCCGGGCTTGCGGTGGACGCGGCAGCGTTCGGGTGCGAGAGG
>NZ_JBVVPC010000039.1:0-73563 GCF_055807355.1 Bradyrhizobium sp. Ken01 | reverse complement strand
AAACTTGTTCGTCGTCTTGCTTGTCATGGCTCCATCCTCTCAGGAGTTGGAGCCTCCGGCAAACCCGGGGCGGTTCACGACGCAAATCGAGCGAACTCTCGCTGACCCTTGCTTTGCTAGGCGGCTCAAGGCCGCCTAGCGCCCTCGCTTTAGGCAGTCCGCTTCGGATGGCGCTACGTGGGCGGGACCTTCTTGAAGACGTCGGCGGAGAAGGACTTGAGATGGGCTCGCTTCTCTGCGTCGGACAACGTCGCGTCTTTCAGTATCAGAGGACAATAGATCGTAGTTACGAAGTTCGTCACCTCGGCGGCGGACGCCCCGGGGTGGGCGGTCCGAACGCTCTCTATGATGCTGGGAACGGCTAACTCGCCGCGAGCTGCGCCGTGAAGCTTCTGGTGCGCGCCTTGGTCTCCTGAATGGCGCTCGAATTGCCTGTTCGGTGATATACTGGGCACTCCAGGGCGTTGGCGACCCCTGAGGTGCAGAGCGTGAGCATCAAGCTCGGCACTCCAACAAGTCGCGCAATATGCATTGACGCCGCTCCGCGGAAATAGAGGATGTGACAGCTTAGGGTTTTTTCCAAGAAGGCGCACACGGAAATGCTTCCGCCTGTACGCCTTCGGGCTGACTTTCGTCTTCGAACAGATCAGCCAGCGGTCGCTGCTAAGCGGCTCTCGGACATGGACACGCGAGGTGATGCGATTGGCCGACCGATGACGCCGAGGCGTTGGCGCGTCAGGGCCGCGAAGCAAGCGCGATCTAGCAACAGAAACATATCTATTATCTGCCCGTTGTCGGGAATGACTGACCCCGTTCAAAACAGCCGCCCATCAGAGTCCTCCCCGGAACCCGGCTACAGGCTCGACCCGGACGTGCCTATTGAGACCACGTCGCAGCTCCGGATCGCCATCGACCAAGCGCAGGCCGGCAGTAGGGTGGACGTTACTGACCCCGCCGCCGCTCCTCTCGGGACCGACGACGAGGCCGCTGGAAATCCGGACAGTACAGCACAAGTGCGACTAGCTGCCGCGCATGAGGTCCGAGGGACCCCGAGCAGCGAGAGACAGCGGACCTCCGGTATAGGCCACGCCTGGTGGCTAATCGGCTACGCCGGCCTTGCGGGTATATCGATCGTCGCGGTGGAGCTTTGGTTTAAATCGTGAAAGAACCCAACCGAGCTGACGGGGGTCAATGGTCCGGGGCGCTCAATGGGAGTCGCCGTGACGATCGCTTATGCCGCGCACAACTTGCTTACCGGCCGCTTCCGACACGTCCAACTCGGGGTTCGTGAACATTGCGCCCCTGGACGTCGGTGGCGGCGCTGCCGACCTTCGAAGAAGCTTGCGTTGCGGCCGCCGCGCAACCGGGCTCCGAGTAGATGTCGCGAACAGAGACTGTAAAGCAGCGTTCACGGTCGCGGTGCGTAGCCGCTCGGCCCAGCGGATCGCCAACCCGTTTGAAAGCCGACTCGAGCGGACGCTGGCGCATCGGAGCCCTGCTCGGCGCCCTCCTGCTCGTCGGTGAGACCGGACCCTTCCGTCATTCCCGAGGCTTCTTTCATGTCCGGGGCCGACTGACCACGCGCCGGCTCGATCGCAGGCCAGCGCTTGCTGCCGTGCTGATCCATGTAGGTGTTGCTGGGGTGATGGACCTTGTGGTGATCGGGTCGGCGCCTGGCTCTCCCTGCGGCCCGTTCGCTTCAGACGCCTTCGTTTTTCCTCCCCTTTGTCATCGCTGTCCGGATCTCGGAGACCAGCATTGCGATGGGCTTTCAGTCGGTACTTGCTGCGCCAACCTGCGGGATCGTGTTGTCGCTTTCCTACGCGTTCTAACCCTCGCGTCAACTTAGATAATTCGTTCGACGCGAACTTGCGAGCACCGGTGCGGCCATGCTTGCCTAAGTCATTATTGCAGCGCCACAGCAAAATGCGGACCACCGATGATGCGTCACGGGCCCGGCTGGTCTGCATTCATAGAGATGCAGTCGCCGTTGCGCTCATGTTCGCGCCACGTTTTGAACTGATGCTTCCGCGGTACTCCAAGGGAAGGGCTGGGCAGAAACGAGGTCGGAGGAAACCGTCATGACGAGGAAGTTGGCAAGTGCCGTCTGTGCGTTTTCGCTTGCGTTCTGTGGCGCGGCCGCGCCCGTCCGTACCGCATGGGCGCAGGCCCAGTCGGTCCCCGCACCCCCGCTGGCCGGTCCACCATCTCCCGAGCAGGTGCAGCCCTGGGGTGTGCCGCCCCCGCCCCCTGGCATCGGGCCGGTCACCCTGTTCGCGGATATCCATGATCAGCCGCAGGGCAAGTTTCTTGAGGGCGGGGCCTTCGACAAGGCAGGAAATTTCTGGTTCGTCGCGATCGGCAGCGGCTGGGTATCCTATCTCACTCCCGACGCGAAGCTGGTCCCGGTGTTCAACTGTAATCCGAAAGGAGATCTCGGTCCCGCCTGCGAACCGCAGGGCACGCGTTGGCATGACGGCAAGCTTTATGTCACGACCCGTCACCTCGGCGTCCTGATCTATGATCCGGACACGAAGCAACTGAGTTCACTCGTTTCGACGTTCCACAACGAACTGTTCAAGGGTCCGAATGATCTCGACTTCGACGCCGAGGGCAACCTGTATTTCACCGATCCCTGGGGAACAGGGCCCGGGCCCGATGCGGCGGATCGGACCGGTGCAGTCTATCAATACTCGAAAGACGGCATTCTCCGGCGCATCATCTCCACCGGTAGTTTTCCCAACGGCATAGCGGTTTCGCCGGACGACGGCACGCTGGCCGTTGCCGACTACGCCAGCAACCGGATGCTATACTATTCATTCCTGGGAGGGCCGAATCCGGCGTGCTCCCAGTGCGCCAAGGACCCGTCGCACACCACCTTTTTCTTCGCGACCGCCGGGAGCTACAATCCAGGCAACGGTGGACCCGACGGCATCCACTACGACGTACATGGCAATCTCTGGGCAGCGTGCGGCATCGGCGGACTCATCGAGTACGATCCGCGGGGCTTCATCATCGGTTATGTCCCGTTGCCGAATGGTGATTCGTCGGCCACGAACTTTGCCTTCGGCGGCGAGAACAACCAGTACATCTACATGGAAGGTGCCGTCAGCGGAACCATCTACAAATTCAAGGCGCCGTACCCCGGTCTGATTGGGCCAGACGGCGTGCGGCTGGCGGCGCAACCGTGAGTTTGCCGCGAGGCTCCTGTGGCGCGCGCCGCCTTAGCGGCACGCACCACGACATTGACCGCCCATGGCCGCGGCGGCGTTCGGAGCAGGTGCCGCGGAGGAGGGGGCCGCCGAAGGCGCGGCTGCGCCGTCAAAGCTAAGCGTCCGAAGGAGCAGCGATGGCGATAGTCTTCATCACCGGAAGCACGGAGGGGCTCGGCCGCGCGGCGGCTCAGTCGCTCCTCAACGCCGGTCATCGCGTCGTGCTGCACGCTCGATCGACGCATCGCGCAGCGACAATTGGCGAGCTCGCATCGCGGGCCGCAGAGATCGTAGTTGGCGACTTCCGTAGCGGCGTTGAGACAAGGAGCGTCGCGGACCAGGTCAACGCGATCGGGCGCATGGATGCGATCATTCACAATGCGGGCGTCTACACTGAAGCCAGCCGCAGCTCGACGCGCGAGGGTCACGCCGGCGTCCTCGCGGTCAACACGCTTGCGCCGTACATCCTCACGGCCCTGATAGAACGGCCTGGACGGCTGGTGTACCTCAGCAGCGGCCGGCATCGCGGCGGGGAGGGCTCGCTCAACGACATCGACTGGACAAAGCGGATTTGGGATCCGGCAAAGGCCTATGCCGAAAGCAAGCTGCAGGTCGTGGCGCTGGCATTCGCAGTGGCGCGCCGGTGGCCACAGGTGCTCAGCAATGCGGTCGATCCCGGCTGGGTGCGCACGCGAATGGGCGGCGCGGGTGCACCGGTCGATCTCGACACCGGCCAACGGACCCAGGCATGGCTGGCCGTAAGCGACGAACCGGCAGCAAAGGTCAGCGGCCGCTACTGGCATCACATGTGGCACGAGCAGCCGGCGAGCGAGGCCGTCGATCCCGAATTCCAGGATCAACTCGTCGCCAGGCTGGGCGAGCTGACGGGCATCTCTCTTCCTGGGATGTAGCGGCGCACGGCCGGTGTTGCCGAGCCGCCCGAATTCATACGGTGAGCGCTCGTTTACGATCTGCCGTTATATTTCCGTCCGATGGACATCGAGTACGACCCCGAGCGCGAGGCGGTTGCGGCGATGAATCTCGCCGTGAAAACCCATGGCGCCGAACGGCAGAGATGGATGCCGCCGCGCTGGCGTGGGTCGAACTCACTCGCCTGCGGGCGGGTACGCCAGAGCGGGATCGGACGGAAGAAGTGACCTAAGCGACTACCCATGCGGCGCCGGGGCGGGCAGGAGCAAGCTCAGTCAGACGCATCCAACCACAAAAACGACCGCGCCCGCCAACACAAGAAAACGCGATAGTATTTCTAAGATGATCGCGTCAACTTCTGTACGTGGGAGTGGCACCCAGCTCGGGGAGCTGCCGACGTTTGCAAACTTCAGCCCAACATCAACTTGAACGATGGCGGATAGAACGCCGCCGAGAACAAGCAGGGCACCAGAAATCTTGAGCGTCTTTGATGTTCGCCTCATCCCTCAGGCAGCCTCTCCTGGCCTTCGCCTGCTTCTCCACGTCGGCGACGGGTAACCCAGCAAAAGATTGCGTAACCTATGACGCTGGGAATGAGCAACCAGAGATAAATCAACAGAATGAAACCATCCCCAGGACCGGGATACAAAACTGTGGTGGGATCAAGCTGAGCCTGAACGCGAAGATAGATCGGCAGAGCGATAAGCATGCCAATCAACGCCGCGGTATGGACCATCCGTCTTCGTCGGGGCAGGCGCAAGGAAAGTGCCCCCGCGGACACAGCTATCAACACAGGCGCGAACGGCACAAAGACGAAAAGCGCATTGTAGGCTTTCATCCAGGTCACAGAACCGTTTCCATCCAGGCTTCGGCTATGATCCTCAATGAGTGATCCGCCGGCGTTGCCGCGGCGCGGCGCGCTCGCTGCAAATCCGCCTGTTGATTGTGGCCAGAACACGTCCAGCTGAAATGCAGGTTATCACGTATGGCGAAGGGCGGCTTTATGTCGACAGTGCGCGGCGTTCAGCCATTCCGTGCGGCGTTCCTGGCGTCAGCTGCTGGCACCGACGCAGACCTCGGCCATGCGGGGTTTGCGCCGCTACTGAGGACATCGCAGACGCCGTGCGCGCCTCAGTGGCAGCGCTCGACCGAGTGAGGGTTTACTCAAGGTCGGAGGGGCACTCCGGGCAGGTGTCGCCGATTGATTCCAACACGTCACGGACTTCGGCCACGGCTTCCTCCGGAGAAATTCCCGGCGGCGGTTCGAGACGCGCGATGTCGAAGGCGCCGTCGCGGGCGTGCGGGTCGGCGCGGTCCTGCATCCAGCCGTGCTCCTCGCACTCGCGGATGGCGCCGGCCTCCTGCAGCACCGAAATCGCCCAACCGCGCAGCGTCCGGATGGCGGGGCGTCTCTCCTTGGTCATCAGCATTGCAATCGCTCCTAGCCAGGTCGGGAGGAATCCGCCGTCCCACCACCCGTTCCGCCTGCTAACACGGGGCAGGGATTCGGAATCTTCAGGGCGGGTTTTTTCCACCTGTTCCGGCGACCTGTGGATGGCGGCAGGCGGCGGCTCTCGACATGCCGCCTCCGGAAGCGGGGTCGTTTCCAACGGGTCGGGATTGGCCTTCCGTTTGGCGGTCCCAGATCGACCTGGGTTAAAATGCGATGCCGACCCCGTCTGCAGCTACGAACCCCTCTCCACGAGCGCGGAACGACCGGCAGAGAGGTGCCGGCAGGGCGGACGCCGGACCCGCCAGATGGCGGCGGCCCATCTGAGGGCGGCGGTCTCGAGCGCCTTCAGCGGCAGGCGGCTGCCGGCCGGCGCGTCGGCCGGCGGCTAGGCGGTGCCGACCAACACGCTGCGAGCACTAGCCGTTGCTGCTGGGAAGGTGCCGGGCGCCGGCGGCATGGGCATGGCGCCAGCGTTCGAGGTCATTGCCGAGCTCGATGAGCTTCGGAAAGCTTTTGCCGCTTAGGAATGCGCTGAGATCGCGGAGGATTGGCTCTGCGAGAGCCTTCTTCCGGGGATCCGCGTGGCAGACGATCGTAAGCCGATGCCGAATGGCCCAAGCCCTGACCGCCGATAGGTTGAAGCCGTGGTCGACCTGGATCATATCCGGAAATCGCGACCTTCGGCCGAGCCGGTCGAGCGTGGCGGCCATGTCCTCGTCAATCATGAGGGACAGGGTGGCGCTGAGGGGAATGCGCGTCTGGCTGTCGATCACGATCATGGCGTAGAGTCCGGCGATCCCCACGTCGAGCTTTGCGATTTCTATGGTCCAAGACTCGTTGGGCCGGGCCGCACGCGGTGTGGTCGGTTTCAGGAATTGGGTTGTGTTGAACTTCATCTTGATCTCCTGTTTTCGGGGAAGTTGCTGGCGGCGCCGGCCGGCGAACGCGAGGCCGCAGCCCTCGAGAGCTTTATTCATGGATGCTGCCTCCTTGATCTGGATTGACGCGGTCGATCAGGATCGTGCCCTTCGGCATCACATGATGATCTACGAGCCGTTTCGGCGTCATGCGGTGGCGCGCGGGAATCAGGGACGCGGCTTTGGCGCAGGAGAAGAGGTGAGGATGGCCGCTGCGGGCCTTGGGGCGGAACATGATCAAGCATCCGAAACCACGGGAAGGGTGGGGCTCTTGCTGTGCTTCTGATTGTCGGTGTCATGGCCGTCCCCTTTCAGATCTCGATCACAAGCTTTTCGTTGAAATCAGGATTGTCCCAGGTGCGCTCGCGGGGCGGCCACGGGCCGTAGCCCTTGCAATTGGAGACCACGCGGGTCCTCTCGCCCACGACCGCGTCGAAACTCTCGTGGGTGTGGCCGAAAACCCAGAGGTCGGCGGGGAGCAGTGCGCCGCATCCCTCGTCGGGGCCCGAGACCATCAGCCGCGTCAGATCGCTACGGTAGGCGGGGTCGAGGGCGCGCTCGTTCTCCGGACGCGGCGTTTCGGACTGATGGCGGAACGGCGCGTGATGCGTGACGATAACCAGGCGGTCCTCGCCGCGCGGCTGGCGCATTTCAGCCTTCAGGAATGCTACCGATTTGAAGTGCCGCGTGAGGGCGTGGTGCGGCAGGAAGCGCTGCTCGTAGTTCGAAATCCTGATTTTCTTGAAGTCGTTCATCCGCTCGCCGGCGGTGATCATCGCCCCATGTGCATCGCCGTTGACGGCAAAATCCGTCCAGAGCGTCGCGCCCGCGAAAGCGACGTCGCCGATGCGGATGGTCTCGCGCTCGAGCACGTGCACGTTCGTGCCGACGGCAGCCGCCTTGGCCTTCTCGAGATCGATGTCGATGTCCTGCCCGTACGGCTCGTGATTGCCCATGACGTAGATCACCGGCCGGTCCGGCACGCGATCGAGCAACCAGCGAACACCGCGCTCTGCTCTGGGAATCAGATCGCCGGCGACGATCAGCACGTCGAAATTCGGTCGCGCGTCGCCGGCCGGCAGGTCCCAGCCGCGCGTCAGCTCGAGATGGATGTCGGAGAGCACCCACAAGAGCATGGTCAGTCCTCCTCGATGTCCAGAGTGGACGGGTCGACGTCGATGAAGCGGTCGGTCTCGCGGTCGTACCGCCGGTAGCGGATCACGCGCCGGTCCCCGACGTAGCGTTCCTCGATCTGGACATTCTCCAAGCCGGGCCGGACCGCCACCGCCGGCCAGCCCTCGGCGTGCAGCGCGCAACGCGTCGTCAGCCACGCGTCGCCCCGGAGGCGGCCTTCCTCGCCGCAGATTTCGCAAGTGACGCCGCTGCGCGCCTCGGCCAGGTCGATGGCTTCCTCGACCTTGGCATCGGCCTCCGGAGAGAGCGTGCCATGCCAATAGAAGCGCAAGCTCCCGTACTTCTCCTTGATCTGCGTGGCGTGAAAGGTGCCGCCGTCGGCCTCGACCGCGGCCCGGATCCGCTTGCAGGCGCGCTCCAGCAGATCGCGCCAGCCGTCGCCGCATTCCGGATAGGCCTGGGCGACGCCGGGATTGTCCGCAGGCGGATGGAAGAGGTCGGGGTAGGCCTTGACTAACTCTTTCCGCCAGTTCCGAAACGCACCACTCATGACGCACTCGATGGGCAAATGCTTCAATGAAAGTTATAAAAACCTGTAAGCGGCCGTAAACGTATCTTTCGATACAACGCCCGGCTTGGCATCGGACGTTCTCGAAGCGCAAATCGGTGGAAATGGTGCTGGCTTCGTGAAAATTTCGACGACCTAGTCGGCCAGCCGGGAGACTTGGCTGGAATGCTTGGTGTTAATGATGCCCCCGTGTCCGGCCAGATTACCGACCCGCCAGCGTCCGCGACGACATCGCCCGACTTGGGTTGTACAGCGATGCGCCGGCCGTCTGGTAGAGTGTACCCGCCGCCGTACGATGTAGCGCCGTTCGGGAGATCCGCTCGAAGCCGTGCCGATTGAGCCAATCCGGGAAATCAAAACGCTTGCCGTGCTCTCAGTCCGGATGGATGCGGACTTCCTCGGTCCGGGTCGTGCGAAGCAGATGCATAGCGAAACTCACCATGAGCAACGGGGCAGGAGTCGCAAAACCGTTGCGAGCTGACCGTGAAGCCCGGGCCGCATCGACCAAGCATCTGCGAGGCCTCTCTCGTCGGCGGAAAGCGCCCCTAGAGCATCCCCCCCACCCGGTAGCGCGGGCAGCTCCCTGAGCACCATTATGCCGATGGTGACCACGAGCAGTTACGTAGGCTCCGCGCAAGTGGGTCGAAGGCCAGCGGATTGGCGGCTATCATGTCGCCGTAAACGTCGATGACCTCACCGGCAAACTGCCGACCGATCAGCTGCATACCGGCTACGTCCGAATGGGAGCAGATGATCGCGACATCGCCGCGGATTTCGCCTACGAACTCGTCGGCGGCACCGAATAAGTAGGAGACGTGTTTCGGCTTCATTTCCATCAGCAGTTCGGTAAAGATCATTGCCCACATCGGATTCGCCTCGATGCAGTACACCCTCTTCGCCACGGCGCCCAAGTAGAGACTGAGGAGACCGATGCCGCCGCCGATCTCCACCACGGTCTTGCCGCGGATTCTGTCTTCCAACCGGTCGGCGATCGAGGCCGCGACCTCCGCTTGGGTCACCGTCAACATGGGCGCCGAACGGATATTGTGGCGCTCGGCATAATTCGCGTACGTCGCAGAGGCGTCGAGGGTCCGCCGGATCTGTTCCAGCATTTGGGTGATTTCGGGCATTATTAGGTTCCTGAGGGGGTGTTGCCCTTTACGATCCACCTCGGGCCGGGTTAAGCAACCCACGATCGGTCGATCGATGGCGCTGTCCGAATTTTTATTTTGCCATGCCTTAACTTTTCGCCGTCAGCACCCCGATCTACATCGCGCAGACCAAACCCCGGCGTCGTCCCGAGCGCACCCGCGACTTGCGGGTGCGCACCATCGTTTGGCAAACCTCCGCCTCCGCAATGCTCTTGTTGGCAACGCTTGCGGTCGCCTCCGGAGAGCGGGGTCGGGTGATGTTTGGGCGCCGTCCGGACATCCCTGATTCAGGCAGAGGACCGGCGGCGCCGGTAATGGCTGAGAGAGCAGGTTATCCCTTCGCGCGAAGGAGAATGCATCCGGAGCGCATCGGGCGGCTGTGATCGCCGCTTTGGCGGCCAGGAGGCGCCGCTGGCCCGGTGGTCGAAAGGTCGCGAGACGGTCTCGATTCGCCCTCAGCTCTTCCGCTCGAACGCCTTGTTCGCCGCTTTCGCCTTCGGCGCCGCCACCGCGTCCTCGGCCACCAAGTTGCAGAGCTTCGGATGACCCCTCACTCGGGGCGCTAAGGCTATTGGGTCAGGACCCGGACAACTCCTTTTATGGAAGCGCAAGAAAATCAGAGCGCCGATAGGGGTGAACCATTTTCCTGAGCGATTTCGGAGCTAGGACCTCCACCTTGTCCCCCCACGTGTAAAGGTGCCAGCACATCTCGAGATGACCAGCGGCCTTGAACCGCACGATCAGGGAGCCGTCAGGCTGGTCTTCCAAAACCTGAGCTGGATGGAAAACGAAGGACCGTGCGTGGTCGGCGGCGGAGCGAGCGAATTTCCAAACAACCTCCTCGATCTCCGTCTCGTTCTGAAACGTTCCAAAGGCCTTCTGTGCGTGAACGTGGATCTTAAATTCGCTGTCGCGGACGAAACTCTCGCCGGTCAGTTCCGCGCTCCTAATGTTCTCAGCGACGTAGTGGCGCAAAGGGCCGTCCGGATCGGACACGGCCCGTGCAATTAGGTACCGCCGCGCGCCAATCAACACGCCGTAAGGCTCCACGACCCGTATGGTCGCGCGAGTCGCGCCTCGTGAGAGATATACGATCTTCAAGCGCTCGCTGGCCTTCAGCGCCGTCGAAATCGCTGAAGCGATGTGAGGGGCGAGACGAGCAGAAGGCCCCGGCCTGGCAGCCAAGCCCTGGGCCTCGAGCAAAGCTTCATGGTCGGTCTCTATCCGGGAAATCCTGTCTCGCGGCACCAGAGCCATGATCTTTTCGCGCAAAGTCTCGAGCTGCGCGGCTTCGACGTCTTGAGCATTCCGCCTGAGTGTTGCGATTGAGAGATCTAGTGCCGCGAGCTCGTCGGACGAGAGCGTCAGCAAATCACGCAGGGCACCCGTCCGAAGTTTCCAGCGCTTGCGCCCGTGTTCGTCGAAACCGCACTCGGCGTCGGGAAACTGTACTTCCAACGTGTGCAGCAGACGCTGGGCCGTCCGCTTGGATGCCTCATATTTGGCTTGAATGTCTTCGATCGTTACGCCGTGGCGGCGCGAGGCCACGTAAGTCGCCAAATCGATCAACCTCTGAGCCTTCTCGAAAGCCATTATCTCAACCGTCCTGGGGGGGAGGGGTGACACATTCTGTCACCCACCAACGCTAAGGTCCACCTCTCTTGAACGAGGAGGTTAGCGACATGGACCTGACCAGACGAGCTGTCTTCCGAGGTATCGGCCAAGTGGCCGCGATGTCCTCAGCCGCGGTCGCCGCGCCGGCCATCGTTGACAAGCGTCACGACAAAGTATCGCAGGACGAATTGACCGCCTCGATCTTATCGCACGGCGCTTGGCTCCGGAATCCGCAGGAGGGTGCACGGGCGAACTTCTCCTATCGCGATCTCTCCGGCCTCGACTTCGATGTTGGGTCGACCGCTCTCGTCGATGTGAGCGATGCTGATTTTACCGGCGCTGACTTGACTGGCGTCAAGGGAGCTAACGTGAGCTTCCTTCGAGCGTCGCTGCATGACGCGCGGCTTTCTTGGTCGCGATTCGAGCAAGTGTCGTTCAATCACGCGTGCCTTCGGCGATCCAAATGCGACAACGTCATCTGGGGATGGGCAGCATCATCCAACCGCAATCCCCGTCGCGCGGATCCGCTCCATTCATCGGGCTTCCAATTTATGGATGGCAGCTACGCGGATTTCTACCGAGCGACTGTCCGAGGATTGTTTCATGAGGCGAGATTCATCGCAGCTCAGATGAGCGAGGCCGATTTTTCCTATTCGGACTTCTGCGGTACGGGATTCTCCGTCACGTCCTTCCATGCCGCCGACCTCGCTGCGGCAAGATTTAGATTTGCAAACCTTTCGCACGTGAATTTCTCCTCGGCAAAATGCACGGAGACGGACTTCACCGGCGCTGATGTCGGATATCGAACGAGGTTCTCTGAGGGGGGCGCTGGATGGACTATCGCGACTCGACAAAAACGTGCTTTCAAGGCGGCTCGTGAAGAGGCGACAGCGTGATCTCAGTCCGTCGAACCATAGTGGTGCATACTAAGCTCGCGGGCCATATGAGCCGGGTAGCCGCCGCCCGTCGCAACGAAGCCGGCGTGCAGATTGTGACCATGGGGCAGCTTGCCGCGAGGCTCGCCGGCGGTCTTCTTCAACCGGTGGATCTCGACGTCCTCACGGAAGCTGTCAGACACACGCTCCTGCACGTCGACATGGGAGAACTCGAGCCTATTAAGGGCCTGCCCGGAATGCCGGCGGCCGTCGGCGCCACGTTCGACAAGGCATGGCGCGCCGGAATAGATCTATCGGAGGTCGGTCACCCGAGAACCGACGCATTAGCTTCCCTGGAGCAGGCGGTCGTGCAGCGGCTGCCGGCATCGATGAAGCGTCCGCGCGATCTGATGGAGCTGGCCCTGCGACGGATCGGACATGCGCCGACCGTCATCGGTCCTCTGGAAGTTCAAGGCCACAGCGAGATGTCGCCGTGCTGGCGACCGCTTCTGATCGCGCTCGCAGAGAGCATTCCGGTGTCGTGGATCGCCGGCCCGAGGCATGTTCCGGACTGGCTGAGGTGCACCAACGTCGAAGTGGTGACGGTGCCGGCGGCCGAGCCGCAGCCGCAAGTGTTCTCCTGCGCAAATCAGCTTCACGAGGTCGGCGAGGCTTTCCGCTGGACAAGGGCGCTGCTGGCCAAGGGTGTATCGGCATCCGATATCGCCATCGTGGCGGCCAGCCCGGGCGACTACGACGATCACGTGTTCTCAACCGCGCGCGACGCCAATTTTCTTATCCATTTCGTGCACGGCGTGAAGGCGCTCACTACCGCCGACGGTCAGGCTGCCGCAGCTCTGGCGGAGGTGCTGACCAAGGGACTGTCTCAGGAACGGGTGCGCCGCCTGCTGTCGCTGCTGCAGAGGGGGCCGCTGCGCGACTTATCGGTGCGGTGGATGGAACTTCTTCCCGCCGACGCTCCGCTGACCTCGACCGGGCGGTGGGAGAGGGTGCTGAGCCAGGCGGACCACGCCGACTGGCCGGATGGCAAAAGCCGTACCGCCGACGTGATGGAGGTGATCCACTTGCTGGACCGGGGCGTCGCGGCGGCCGAGCTGGCGGGTGAAACCTTGCTGAGCGGGGTTCAACGGTCTCTTTGGCGCCGGGCCCTGCGAGACGGGCCGGCGCAGGCCCTGCCGGTTACCTTGATGGGGTTGCGCATCGAAGACGGCGTCGAGCCCGCCGCCAACGTGATCTGGGCGTCGGCCATCGCGCTTGCCTCGTCGCCACGACCGCACGTCTGGCTGCTGGGACTAAATGCCGGCCGATGGCCCCGGCGCATCTCCGAGGACCGGCTCATTCCGGATCACGTGCTTCCAATCGAGCAGCTCGATCCTCTGCCGGTTGCGGACGGCGACAAGCGGGATATCACGACAATAGTGAGCACGGCGCAAAGCGTCGCGTTTTCGTTCAGCCGGCGGGACGCAGAAGGCCGCATGCTCGGGCGCTCGCCGTTGGTCTCCGATATTCCTACTCCGGAAACCTACCTGGACCGTGCGGGCACGCCCGAACATGCCTTTAGCGAATCCGACCGCCTTCTGGCCCGTCCCTCCGAGTTCTCGAACCTGCCGATCGCGGTCTCCGGACTGGCATGCTGGCGCGACTGGCACCGCAACGAGATCACGACGCACGATGGCTTGATCGCGCCGGCGCACGCGCGATTGATCAAGTTGCTCGAGCGACCGCTGTCGGCGACGTCGCTGAAGATGCTTCTGCGGGATCCGATCCGCTTCGTCTGGCGCTACGGTCTGGGATGGAAGGCTCCGGAAGACGCTGACGAGCCGCTGACCCTAGATCCGAACGCCTTCGGGACGTTCGTCCATGCTGTGCTCCGCGATGCGGTGGAGCAATTGGAGGGCGATGGAGGGCTCGCCGGGGCCGACCAAGCACGGGTCGAAGCCGCGCTTTCCGATGCACGGGAGCGTGCCGTCGCCCTGTGGGAGAATGTGCAGCCGGTGCCGCCGGACGTCATCTGGCGCAGCACCACAGCGCGCGGGCATGCGCTTGCGGCCACCGTGCTGGCGTACAGCCTGGAGCCGCTGCCAAAGCAGAAGACCTGGTGCGAAATACCATTCGGAAAGGCTGACCCGAAGGACAAGGGCCGCGATCTGCCCTGGTCGCTCGGCGCGCCGGTCGAGATTCCCGGGACCGGTCTGCTGATCGAAGGACAGATCGACCGGCTCGATCTTGCAGGGGACAGGTCACGGGCACGCGTCATCGACTATAAGACCGGCAAGATCGGCAAGAAGATGGACGAGGTGGTGATCAAGGGCGGCGCCGAACTGCAGCGCTGTCTCTATGCCTTCGCCGTCAAGACGCTGCTCGGCGGCGGCATCGCTATCGAAGCTTCTCTTCTCTATCCGAACGCACCCGAGGGCGATCAGGCGCTGTTTCCGCTCGCGGACCTCGACGGGGCGCTGGCAAAAGTGTCGTCGGCGGCGGTTGCCTCGCGTAACGCGCTGCTCGCCGGCATGGCGCCCCCCGGCGAAGACGCCGCAAGCGACTACAACGATCACGCCTTCGCGCTACCGGCCAACGCCGGATATCTGCCGCGCAAGCTGCCTGTCGCGCTGACCGCGCTCGGCCCGGCCGCTGCGGTGTGGGAGCAGCCATGAAGAGCATCCCGGATCTCGCGGCACGGCTGACCGCGCTGACGGCCATCGACCGAACCCTCCTGGTCGAGGCAGGCGCCGGATCCGGCAAGACCTCGGTGATGGCCGGCCGGGTCGCCGTGCTGTTCGCGCGCGGCGTCGCCCCGAAGCACGTTGCCGCGATCACCTTCACCGAATTTGCCGCCAGCGAACTCCGCCTTCGGATCGAGAAATTCACGATGGAGCTTGCCAGCGGCGAGGTGCCGCGCGATCTGGCCCAAGCGTTTCCGAATGGCGTTCCGGAGAGGGAGAAGGCCAATGTCTATCGCGCCTACCAGTGCTTCGACCAGCTCACCTGCAGCACGATCCATGGGTTCGCGCAGGCGTTGATAAAGCCCTATCCGGCCGAGGCAGGAATCGATCCCGGGGCCGACATCGTCGATCCCACCGAGGCGGACCTGGCGTTCAAGGAGCGTTACGATTCCTGGCTGAAGGAGCGGCTTTCGGGCGATGCCGGCGACGGCTTGATCGCCCAGATCATCCTCGCAAGCGAGTCCGCCGGACTGGGGCTCGTCGAGGAGGTCGCACAATTCCTGCGTAAGAACCGGGACGCCCGCTGTGTGCCGGCGGCGTGGTCCTCCCGGACCATGGCGGACTTCGCACAGGCGGTGGAGCAATTCGAAGCGGACCTCGGCGGGTATGCCTACCGCGAAGAGAACACTGCGGTCAGATGTCGGGCGATGCGGCTTCTCGCCGATCTTCTTAGCCGCCATGGTCTGGCTGAGTCCGCGCCGAGCAACGCCGCCTTGATCGCTGCGCTTCACCTTGAACGCGACGAGAGCTGCTTTACCCAGGCGGGCGGGCGAAGAGCGCTGCAGACCAAGACAAAGTGGCAAGACGCCGCAGCCAAGGCGGGTCAATCGAAGCCAGCGGGAGTGGCGGCGTTCGACGCGATCCAGCCTCGGTACCAGGCTTGCCACGACGCCCTGGAGGCGTTGTTTGGCGCGGTCGCCGGCGAACTGCTGTCGAGGTTGTGCGAAGAGGTGCGGAGCCTTCTGGAGGAATGGCGCGACTACAAGCGGGGTGCGGCGCTCCTGGACTTCGACGACCTGCTGTACAACGCGCGCGACCTGCTGCGCGACCATGGCGCGGTGAGGCAGGCGCTGTCGCAGCGTTTCCGGCACGTCATGGTGGACGAATTCCAGGACACCGATCCGCTGCAGACAGAGATCCTGTGGCTGATCTGCGGAGATGATTTGGTGGGAGGCGGTGCCTTGGGCCGGCCGCTCCGCCCCGGCAGCCTCTTCATGGTCGGCGATCCCAAACAGGCGATCTATCGTTTCCGTGGCGCCGACGTAAACGCCTACATCGCTGCACGGTCGGCGGTTGATGCTGGCTCGCAGATCAAGATCACCGCAAACTTCCGCTCGGTCGAGCCGATCCTCGCCTTCGTCAATGCGCGATTCGAGGCGGTGCTGTCGGCGGCCGGGCAGCCCGGGTTCTCCGAATTATCCCCGATCCATCCCGCGATCGGAGACAAACCCGGTGTGTGCGCACTCGACGTCGTGGTCGAAGGGGAAAAGCCTAAGGCCGCCGCGATCCGCGACGCCGAGGCGGGCGTGGTCGCCGACTTGTGCGACAGGTTGGTCGGCAATCTAGAGGTCCGCGATCAACACACGGGCGAGATGAGGCCGTGTCGGTTCGGCGACATCGCCCTGTTGGCGCCCGTCGGCACCGAGCTCTGGCGCTTCGAGGACGCGCTGGAAGGCCTCGCAATTCCCGTTTCGACCCAGGCAGGCAAGGGCTTCTTTCGGCGGCAGGAGATCCAGGATCTGATCGGGCTGACCCGCACTCTCGCCGATCCCCGCGACACGCTCGCCTTCGGCGCGGTGCTGCGTGGACCGCTGGTCGGGCTCTCCGAAACCGAACTGCTCGACATCTCGGAAGCGCTGCCGGCCGACCCGGCACGGCAAGGGCTGCCGATGCTCACGATCCGGACCGATCCGGCGAGCGTGGCCCACGTCCTCGCCAAGGACGTCCTGACGAAGCTATCGTCGCTGCGCAAACGGGTGCGTACCACAACGCCCTACGCGCTCCTCGCCGATGCTGTCGCGGCCCTCCATGTCCGCGCGCAGATACGGCAGCGCTTCAAGGCCGGTGCCGAACGTGCAGTGGCTAACGTCGATCTCTTCCTCGACGTGGCGCGGGCCTATGACGTCCGCGGACTGCGGGCCTTTGCGAGCGACATGCGCGCGAACTGGGAGGAGGCGGTCCGCCAGGTCGAGGGCCGGCCCGACGCCGAGCAGGAAGCGGTCTCGCTGATCACCGTTCATGCGGCCAAAGGTCTCGAATGGCCGGTCGTCATCCCGATCAACATGACCGGCGCGCCTAAGGCCGACTCGGGCCTGGTGCAGGATCGCTCGAAACATCTGTTTTCGATCCCGATCTTCGGCGCCTGTCCGACCGGCCATGCCGATATCGAGGCTCGTGCGGAAGACGAGCAGCGGCGCGAGCGCGTACGCCTGTGGTACGTGGCCGCGACCCGGGCCCGCGACCTGCTGATCCTGCCCAGGCACTCCGCCGACCTGTCGGACAAGTGCTGGGCGAAGCTCGTCGATTTGGGCCTCGCTGGTCTTCCGGCGATCAACCCGAAGGATCTCGGCACAGCGAAGGACAGGAATGTCACGCCGCGAGAAAACGGACAGACCGGCGAGGCCTTCGCCGCCGAGGCGACCGCTATCTTCGACGCACGGAAGACCGTGGTCTGGCGTCGCCCAAGCCGGAGCGAGCTCGATCGGGTGGACGTGCCGGAAGCGAAGATCGAAAGTGGCGATATTCCAGAAACCAGCGCTATGGAGCCGGCTGCCGTTCTGGGTAGTTCGACCCGCGGCACCATCCTCCACAAGCTGATGGAGGAGGTACTGACGGGAGAAGCCTCCGACGCCAGGAAGGACCTTGAAACGCGGGCTGCGGAACTGATCCGGCAAATGGGGCACGAGCCGGCGGAGGATCAGAAGATGGGCATCAGCGCCGTCGAACTGGCCGCCACGGTGCTGCGGACGCTCGCCCTTCCCGACGTCCTGACGCTGCGACCGCGCCTACTCCCCGAGCTCCCGCTGTTCGGAAGCCAGACCCACGAAGGCGGCGAGGTCCTGCTCTCCGGACAAGCCGACGCGATAGCGTGCGATGACGCCGGCGCCGTCGACGCGGTCGTCGATTGGAAAAGCGACGTGGCTCCGGATGCGTCGAGCATCGGCCACTACAGACAGCAGATCGCCGATTATCGGAAGCAGACCAAGGCCAAGCGGGCTCTGCTGGTCTTTATGACCACCGGGCAGGTCGTCGATGTCGCCTGATCAAGCTGAGAAAATAGGATCGTGGCTGGTATCCAAGCGGCCCGGCAATTGGAGTTCTCCGATATCAGCTCTTCTTGCCAATCAAGTCGCTCGAAGCGAGGCACTGGCGGGTGCGGCAGATGCGGGCGTCCATTCGCACCTTCTCGTTTGAACAGATATACAGTACATCGTAAAAGTGGACCCGACGAGACGACAGATGCTCGTGCGAAACAAAAATTGGGAGGTGCCTCGTGGATCAGAGACGGCCGATTCGAACCGTCGGGTCAGGACGAACAATAGCGCCACTACCAGCACTTGAACTTCGGCAGGTGATGAAGGTGGTTCAATCCGCGGCCAAGGACTTCGAAGAAAGCTGCAATGTCGCGCCGCGTTACACATCCATAAGTTGGTGGATTAGAGGGATAGCCCGGCTACTCGCGGATGATGGGCTCTCGGTTGTGACGGACGTCAAAGGGAATACGTTCCGACACTCTCTTGGTAACTTTTATTTTGCTGTGAAGTCGGAATTTGATCCAGGTATCGACGTGCTGGCCTGCAAGGACTGGAGCCGTCACGAAATAAACCACGAAGAATACGGACAGGATGAAGAATTGTTGCCAGCGTTTCATGCCGTTCGAGTCATTTCCAATGAGATGAGTGATTGGAGTGACTTTTTTAATATCGAAGCCTCAGTTGATGGACCTCTCACCCTCACGGTGCTCGCCATCAATGTTTTTGCTGGCGGCGAAGGATATTGGCGAGCGGCGTCAAATTTCGAAAAACAAATGACGGACCTGAAGTTGCCCTATGCAATCTCCACCGAGGCCATACATCCTGGGATCCTTGCATCTGTGACGGTTGTTGAGCCGCTGGAGCCATTCCAGATACTTCTTGCTAGTAAGTCCTTGCAGAGACAGGGCTTGAAAAATCCTGACGCGAAAATTGGGGATCGACGGTAGCTAGGACCCTCCACATATCTATCGAGCGCGTCGCTCAGGCGCGGACGCAAGACGATGAGCTCGCCTGCGGCGGCTGGGCTATGCCGGCCAGGCGTTGCCTGAGATCGCCAGCTTGGACATTCCGCTGCTTGAGGGAGCCCGAGACTGAGTAGGGCAGACTTCACTATATTCCAGGGTGCTCAGTCCCTGCGCGCCAGCAGCACGCTCTATTGAGTCTTGAGCATTTTCGCTCCCCGCTCAAATTGCTCCTTGTGGCAATGGAAAGCATACTGAGCTTGGTTCTGATTCTCCCGCGTGGGACTTTTCCTTCCCGCCGATTAACCTCCGACATGTAGGAGTGAGGTGCTGCGATGGACGACCTTATGGCCGTGCCGGAATGGACGCAGGTGCGCCAAAAGAGCGGCCTTGATCCGCTTGGCCTGCAGGCGGCAAGCGTACGCCTTTATCAAACTCTGCTTCCTGGGATCAGCAACGTGACGCTCCGGACAAGGTATTACGGACTATATGCCTGGCTAAGCGAGCAGTACGCGAAGCGAAGTCATGATGCCGATCCCGAGGCCTGGAAGAGGACCGTGCGGCGCGCGGAAGCTTTGTACGCATTGACGGCCGCGAGGGCAAATCTCGAGGAAGAACACCAGGAAACCGGAGTTGCTGGGGTTCTCTGGGCACAGAGGAGGCTCTCGCAGCATGAGGGCGGCGCAATAGAATTTGCAACACATACCGATCCGGGTGGACTCTCAACTCCTTACCTGCAACAGCCATGGGGAGCGTTCGGAGCCGCCTACGAAAGCCAGCTCAGGGAGACCGGAGTGCTGGGAGACGCCGAGACTCACGCACTCTCGGTGCCGACGGACATCATCGGTGATGATTTTTCCAGAGTCTTCGCCAGGGCTGCCGGCGAGGCGGGTGAAAAGTTCCTGAAGATCGTAAGGGCGGGGAGGGTATCGCTCAACGCGCTCGACGAGCTCGCGCCAATACTCCCGTCGCGTATCCACGCACTGAGCCATGAGCGCGACGCCTACGAACGCATGCTTTTTGCCGGGTACCCGGACGCCACAGAGAATGACCACGCGCGGAGAAAGACGCTCACGCTCGTCCTTCGCGTGATCCGGCTCCTGGGCGAAGATGTCGAAGCCGGTGACATGCGATGGCTACTCTATGCGGGGCACGACTGGGAGGGCAAATCTATCGAGATCTCCGAGCCGGAACTGGAAGCGCAACGTCGAGGCTGGTGGGCGTATCAGGCCGGCGATCTGGGACGCATGGCCTATGAGGCGCTGCTGAAGTGGTTACTCGACACGTTGGAATCCCATCAGTTCGGACTGACGACAGACCAATTGGTCGACGCAGCGCTGGACAGGCTCGAGGTCACGCAAGCGGGGTGGCCGAAGACCTGGTCGGATCTCGTTGCCGCATTGCCGCAGGCTAGTCATCGCTTGGCGTCCGACGAACCGACGTCGGAGTTGGCGCTGAGTTGGGATGTTCTCGAGGCAGGAACCGACGAACGCCAAGCTCCGGTCCGCAGCGCACAGGCGGCTGTCGAGCTCATGGCAGTGCTCACCAGACAGTGTGCCGACCACAGGCAGTTCTTCGCGAACCAACATGGTGGCGATCATCCCGATGCGCCAGATCGGTCTTTTGCCAACGAACTCAGCTTCCTCGATGGCCAAGACGGGACACCTATCCCCGACCTGCTCAGGTTAATCTTCAAAAAACGAATCTTGCAACGCCACCTTTGGGTCGCGATGCGCAAGCTGCAGTATCAGCGTGACTACACGTTCTTGGTCGAGACCCACGACGGCCGGCTTCGTCTGCGTGCGAAAGACGGGCCCGTCGCCACCAATCCCCGCCTTGGACCCGCGCTCACCTTCCTCAAGGACATCCACCTCGTGGACGAAAACGGGCTCACGAAGCGTGGCAACCGTCTGGCGAGCGCCGCATGAAGCTTTACGAGGTCTTTCAGGATACCGGTTTCCATACCACCATCATGACTACGTTTTGCGTCGAATTTGACGCTTTCGAGTCGATCGCGCTAAATCGCCTTCGGGGTGCCGAATGCCGAAATGTGATCCTCGTTTGCGACGCGGACATGCTGGGTCTCGCTCTCGCCGAGGAGGCAAGCCCGCCAAAATTCGCGGGGACAAACTATCTGGTGGCCAAGGCCCGAGCCGATGGCGTCTTCCATCCCAAGGTGATTGTGCAGATCGGCAAGAATCGGGGCAGGCTGATTGTTGGCTCCGCGAACGCCACCGCCTCCGGACTTGCCGGCAATCTCGAACTGGCCGCGGCCATCGAGTGCAGCGCGCAGGAAAGCCAGGCGCGCGGTCTGGTGCTTGCAGGCTGGCGCTATGCGCTGCAGTTCCTCGATCCCAGGCAAAAGGCGGTTGAAGACAAGCTCCGCTGGGCGCGCGACCGCAGTGCATGGTTGAGCGAACGATCCGATCCCGACGCTGTTGTTGAGCTTGGGGACGGGACGAAGGCAGGCTTCTTGGCATCCGGCGGGGCGGTGGGGTTGTCCGCACGTTTTACCGATCTAGTCGGGGCGCAGCGTGCAGTGGACAGGCTGACCGTCCTCTCACCATACTGGGATGACAATCTCGCCGCCCTCGACAACCTGCGGAGCATGCTCCGACCAAAGAAGACCGTGCTTCTGATCGACGCCGAACAAAGAGCCTTTCCAGTGGAGGCTCTGCCGCGAAAGGCACCTATCCAGGTGTCCGATCTGCGCGGCTTCAGCCCGACCCATCTGCCGGAAAAGAATAGCCGCTTCATCCACGCGAAGATGATCGTCGCCACGATTGGAGGAGTGGATCATGTGTTGGCTGGCAGCGCGAACTGCACGCTCGCCGCCTTAGGCACCGCAAACCGCCCTGGCATCAACCAGGAGGCCTGCCTTTACCGTCGACTGCCAGCGGGTGCGTTATTCGATCGCCTCGGGCTCACGCCCCTGCTCGATGCGGATCGGGCGATGAGGCTGGACCAAATCCCCAAGATGCAGCCGCAGGAAAACTTGCCATTGGATGAGATGGAGGCTCGCGATCCCGGGACGTTCGAGCTGATCTACGAAACGATTCACTGGTGGCCTTCAACCGCAGCTATGGCGACCGCTCACGATCGCGGTCACTGCGCACTGGAATTGCTCGACGCAAATTGCCGGCCTCTCGAATTGAAGGCGGAGCCTTTGCTGCATTCCGGGGCGGATCGGAAGTTCAGGATCGAGCAGTCCGGGCGGCCGCCAGTCTTCGCGAGATTCTGCCATCGTGACGGTACGAACTCCTGCACCGCCGTAATCGCGCGCGTCCAGGATCTCCAGATGCAGACGAGAGATCCGTTGACCGTCAGCACCGAACGGGCAATCCGCGAGCTCGAAATGGACGACGACGAGGGGCTGTGGCTCCTGGACGTCATCCAGACCCTGTCGGCGCCACCGGGAGAGAGGCCAGCAACCGCGCAGGGGCGTCTAGGAAACACGAAGAAGGCCGGCGACGAGAAACTTCCCGGGCAACTCGACTACGAAGCTTTCATGCGAGGGCGACGGCGCGAGATCAAGGGTTCGGAGGCAGAAAGAAGCTCACTAACCGGCAGTCATACATCATTCGTGCGCGCCGCGCTGAACAGATTGCTTGGATTGAAGTCGGCAGCGATCCAAAGCGCTGGCGAGATCAGCCAAGAAGAGGCTGCCGCCGCGCTTGACACCGGCGACGAGACGGCTGGCGCGAATGATGCGCTTGAGCAGGGCTTCAATCCGCGGGATCCAAAGCAATCCCCGAAAGCGGCAGTGGAGTTATCCAGAAAGCGACGGCAGGCAGACATCGCCGCCATCGTAGCGGCTGTGGACGATTACACCGAGGACCTGCGCCAGCCAAATCGCATACTCGATGAAATCGACGTCCTCCGGCTACGGGCGTTGCTCATGATCATAACGGTCGCCGGATGGCCTGGAGTGGGCAAGGGGCCGTATACGCCTTCCCAGGTCCAGGTTCTGCCCTGCTACGATCCGACCCACACGGAAACTTGGCCACGGCTAATCGGCCGCGTACTGGCCGTCGTTTTCAGCGGACCCAGTCCTGCTCTTCGGCGCCTGATGCTCGATCGTAGCCACGACAGACTTCCGGACGACCTGCTCGAAACGCTGGCTTGCTGTGCTTGGTCGGCAAATGCCGCCGCGACAGCGACCAAAATGAATCCAGCTTGTGCGAAGCTCGCTCCGTTTCTGAACAACCTTGCCACTGCGGTTATGGTATTCATGAAGCTTTCCCGCGAGGAAATGGGGGCGCCTTCCTTTGCGGCTGTGCTAGAAAACCTAGACCAACGGTTCGGAAAGCGGCTTCAACTTCCACCGCTGGCCGGCATTCTCGTCAAACCACACAAGGATCCGCCCTTACCTGTGGGGTAGGGTGTTTGGACGAGGAGAGGACAAGGAGTCCGTCATCGTGCACGCAGCGTGGCTGAATCCGAAGGCCAACCTGCTGTTCTTCGTGGTTCGGAGGGAAGATCCGGTCAAATGGGGGCGCGGCAAGATCGTCGTCGACCGGCTGTGGCACCTCTTCGTGCTCCACCACGACGCCGAGGCGGGGCTGCTTCACGTCAATTCGTCCGACAAGGAGTCCGTACACGAAGACCTCGCCAGGGCGGTCGGGGTGCCCCGAATCCTCCCTGGAGAGGCCAAAACGACCGGCTCAGCTATGTCGCTGCGGAGCCTGGGCGGGCGACATGTGAAGGTGCCGACTTTCAACGTCAAAAAGGTCGCCGACCAGCGGCCTACCGCGGCACCACTGATGGACCAATCGATTCATCGCGCCCAGAATTACCGCGGACATGAAATGTCGGGCCGGAGCCCCGCTCATCTTACCGATCTGACGACGCTCTCGCCAGACGTGGTCAGCACATGGTGGTTACATGTTACCGCAAAAGGTGTCACACGTCAGGGGAGGCAGCAGCATGTCCCGGCTAAGGAAATTCGCCGCCAATCGTCTCGGATGCAAAGCATCACTATCCGCGTTTCTCACCATTAAGCTGCAGAACCACAATTTTTTAAGCAGCGATAACAAACACTTGCATCGCATGACCGAGCTTCATAACCGTCCGCGAGTAAGGTCCAGCGGAAGCGGGCGACCAGATCGAGGGTGCCCGTGAACGGCGCCGTGAGGGGCTTTGATGAGGCGCCGGAAGGAAGCTAATTCGGCTTAGCTTCCCAAACGTCCAAGATCGTTCCACATGGCGAATTTTCGACGCATAGGGCCGGCGCATACAGGGATCCGAAGGGTGAGGCTTCCGGTCGACGTGTTCCGTAGTTCAGGGCTCCGATGCCAAACGTGCCACCGTTTAGCTTCCATTCCGATGGGATTCTGGTTTCCGCCTGAGTGGCGCCCTCGATGCCCGGACCAAAAACGGACCCGGCGAGACGTTGCTGGAAAGGCGGCCGCGTACTGACGGCACCGGGGCGCCTCACATTCCGCCGGCTCGAAATTCGAGGTATACCCAGGAGAAATTCTATAGAATGCCCCCGATCGGGGAGGGGTTGGCTTGGATTCGATGAAGGGGGATGCCGCGCGTCCGGGCCGTACCGGCGATTTACCCGCGGAACGTCTCGTGGAATTGCTGGACTACGTCGGCCAGGTCATCAAGCTTGACGAGCGTCCGGCTTGCAAGCTTTCCGAACACCGGCTGGCAAACGGCCAATCCTTCATCTTCCATCAGCATGAAATTCATTCGCTCCCCGGAATAACGCACGATCTGGTCGACGACGACGGAGCGGTCTGGCTGTGCGCCGAACGGCTGAAGCGAAACGATCCGCCGCCGCCCTCCGAGACCCTCGCGCCCTGGCTCGAACTCACCCCGGATCCCGACAGCACTCCGCAGCCACGCGACCACATACTGCTGACCGTCGCTAAGCCCGAATGCGACGAACTCGTCGCTACAGGGCAGGCCCGCGCCGAGGATTGCGCGGAATCACTGGCCCCCGACGCAAAGGGACAATTCGACGTCCGTCTCCGTCTGGAAGATAAGCCCGGCATCGCCGCGGAAGCCGAACAATACGTCACACTATCATGGCTGCCGTGGTCGATCGCCGAGCGACCACGGCGCCGTTCCATAGCGCTCTACCAGAAGCTTTTCGAGGTCGTCCAACTGTCGGAGCTAGGAGGCGCCGAACAGACGTTCGAGCTCGTGTGGGGCATAGGCCTGTCGCGGTGGGTGAAGGACGGCGCGGTCATCGACCTTCCGCTCATCGAACGCCTCGTCGAGATCGAGATCGACGAAAGGGCCGCCGGCACCATCCGGATCCGCCCCCGTCAGGCGCCAGCCACCGTGAATCTTCGGCCCTACGACGAATTGAAGATTGACGGCGTACCCGTGGCGCAGGACGCCGCCCGAAGGGCGATCGCCACCGTGGACGAAGACATGGGGGTCGGCCCGTTCAATCGCGATACCTTCGAGCCCGTGCTGCGGTCCTGCCAGACCAGGCTAGATCCCGAAGGGACCTATTTGCCGGACACCCAGCAGACAGCTCCGGATGCGGCCCCGCCGGCGCCTTCGCAGCATCTCGTGGTATCGGACCGGTGGGTCTTCTTCGCGCGCCGCCGATCCGACAACTTTTTGCTGCAGGACCTCGCGAACCTCAAGGCCTCCGTCGAAGAGGCTCCGGAAGACTTGCCCGGACCATCACGCACGTTGGTGATGGGACCAGCGCGTGCCGCTGGCGCGCGCTGGAAGCCGCTATCGGATGCCATGGGCGCAGCCGCCGGCGGCGGCGCGGGGCCGCCGGAAGACGACCCGACGCCTCTCGGCGATCTGTTCTTCCCCAAACCGTTCAACGACGAGCAGGTCGAGATCGTCCGCCGCCTCGAGGTGAACGACGGAGTAGTGGTGCAGGGCCCCCCGGGTACCGGCAAGACCCACACGATCTCCAACATCATTTGTCATTATCTCGCCCAAGGCCGCCGTGTGCTCGTGGTCTCCCACGGCGAAGCCGCTCTCGCGGTGCTGCGCGATCAGCTTCCGGAGCAGGTCCGCGATCTCGCCATTAGCATCACAACTTCCGAGAAGGAGGGGTACAAGCAGCTCGAAGGCGCCGTTCGTCTGCTCCAGTCCATCGTTGAAAGTCTGCGTCCGAACGAGCAGTTGCGTCTGATTGCCGATCTCGAAGCGTCGATCATCGGCATGCGCGGCCGCATCCGCACCATCGATGCCGAGATCGGAACGCTCGCGGCTCAGCAATTGTCGGCCGTACCAGGTCAGAAGATCCGGCCCGCCGAACTGGCGGCGGCGGTCATCTCGGCTACCTGCAGCCACGACTGGTTCACGGACAGGCCCGCGGAATTCTCCTCGCAAGTCGGGCTGTCCGACGACGATATCGCTCGGATCCGAAGCGCCCGTGTGGCGCTGGGTGCACGGATTGAGCACTTGAAGGGTCGGCTGCCGTCGAGTGCCGACCTGCCCAGCGGACGCGCGCTCGCGCATCTCCACGCGGATATCCTCCGCGCCGACGAGTACCGTGCGCAGGCGAAGAACGATCCGTCCGTCGCGCTCCGCATCAACTCGGCCGAGGCGCTGGACCTGGCGGATCGCGCTGCCGATGGCCTGGACATGCTGCTCGACGCCTGCCGTCATCTCGACGCATATCCGTTCCTGCGCCCCTTGTGCGTGGCGCTTCACTCGGTTCGCGATGCTCCCTTCGACGCGGCACTGAGATCCTTTCTCTCGGAAGCCGCGGGCGTGCTCGCGGAACACAGGAAATTTCTCGAAACTCCTGTAGCCGTGCCGGAGGAGGCCGTCTCCTCGCCGGAGATCTTCGAGGCCATCTCGCGGCTCGCCGCCGGCGAGAGAGTCTTCGGCGTGTTCGCGTTCAAGCAAAAGGCCTTGAAGCCCGCGATCGATGCCATCCGCATCCTGTCGCGCGCACCTGCCAGCGATTCGGAATGGACGCACGTTCGCGACTACCTGTCTTGGCGCGGCAGATTTCTCGATGCGCAGCTTCGCTGGCGGGGTCTGGCGCCCGAACTCGGGGCGGACGCGGCTGGCTTCGCCAGCCTACGGCAGCTTTCCGAACTCACCGTGGCGCTGAACGACATCATGATAGCCGCGCCGAAAATACACGGCGATTTCAGGACCGCCATGCGGGTCGTGGCGGTCGGCGAGACGCAGCAACTGTGGCCCGACGAACAGCGAATGCGCGCGACGCGCACGTTGCTGCGCAATGCCGCTTCTGCCGTCCGTCTCGCCGCTGCCCGCGAGGAAGTAAACCGTCTGTCGGCCCTGTTCGGTCCGGCCGCAGGCAAGATTGGGGCCCTCGCGAAAGCATTCCTCACGAGCGCGGTCGGAAGGAGCGATCTCGACGAGGCCAGGATCGAGGAGACCTGGTCGCGGCTGCTGGAGGCCATCGACGACCTCGCCCGGAACCAGCCTCATTTCGATGTCCTTCGTTCGGGCGCCGACGACGTGGCGGCCGCCGGAGCGCCGGAGTGGGCCGACCGGATGCGGAGCTTGGCGGTTGTCGACGATGTCGACGCGCAGACGCCATCCGGCTGGCGGGAAGCTTGGGATTGGGCGGCGGCGCAGCGGTATCTTGCCGATCTGGACCAGCGTGACCACGTAGCCGCGCTGGCTAGGGAGCGGGCGACGCTGGATGCGTCCGTTGCAAAGGGATTCGAGCAGGTGGTTCGCGAGCGCACGTTCTACGCGCTGGCCAATTCGATGACAGGACCCGTCCGCGCTGCGCTGATGATGTTCGCCACCGCGCTTCGCAGGATCGGCAAGGGAACGGGGAAGGGCGCGCTGCGGCACCGGCGCGACGCCCGCAAGGCGATGGCCGCCTGCTACGACGGCATACCCTGTTGGATCATGCCGTCGTGGCGCGTCGCCGAGCAGCTTCCTGGCGAACTCGGTACGTTCGACCTCGTCATCATGGACGAAGCCTCGCAATCCGACATTAAGGAGGTAACTGCCCTGCTGCGCGGCCGCAAGATCCTCGTCGTCGGGGACGACAAGCAGGTCAGCCCGACGGCCGCCTTCATCGACAATGCGAAGATCGACCGCCTCGAACGCACGTTCCTGACTAATCAGCCGTTCAAGACGCTCCTGCTTCCGGGCGCCTCCCTCTACGATCTCGCGAAGGTGATGTTTCCGGACAAGTTCGTCATGCTGCGCGAGCATTTCCGCTGCGTCGAACCCATCATCCGCTTTTCAACGCAGTTCTATACGGAGGCGCTGGTCCCCCTGCGCATACCGACTGCCCATGAGCGGATTGATCCGCCGCTGGTCGACATCTACGTCCCGGACGGCAGGAGGACCGGCGACAAGATCAACCGCCGTGAGGCGGAGGTCATCGTCGACGAGGTAGTGCGGATCGTCGGAAATCCTTTGCTGTCGAGGGTCGGCGACGGCGAGCGCTGGCGCAGCATCGGTGCCATCTCGCTCATCGGCTCGAAGCAGGCCGCCCTAATCAACCACATGCTGCTCGAGGCGCTTGGCGAGGAGATGGTGCTGAGGCACCGGATCGCGTGCGGCGATAGCGCGACTTTCCAGGGCAACGAGCGGGACGTCATCTTCCTCTCCATGGTGGCCGACCCGGCGAGCAAGCAGGCCCAAACCGCGCTCCATTTCGAGCAGCGCTTCAACGTCGCGATGTCGCGCGCCCGTGACCGCATGTACCTGGTGCGGTCCGTCCGCGAGGAGGAGCTCAAGCCCGACGATCTCAAGGCAAAGGTGCTGCGCCATTTCCGCGATCCGATGAAGGGCAGCAAGCGTCCGGAAGGCGATCCGTCCTCGCTGTGCGATTCCGATTTCGAGCGCGCCGTCCTCCGCAGGCTGCTGGACCGCGGATACCGCGTCACGCCCCAGGTCGGCGCGATGGGTTACAGAATCGACCTGGTGGTGGAGGGCGCCGGCGACCGGCGCCTCGCGGTCGAATGCGACGGCGACCAGTATCATGGGCCTGAGCGCTGGGCGGACGACATGGCGAGGCAGCGCGTGCTCGAACGCGTCGGGTGGCGGTTCTGGCGTTGCTGGGCATCGAGCTTCACGATCGACCCCGACGGCTGCATGGCGGAGCTTTTCGCCGTGCTCGATGCCAACGGGATACAGCCGACGACGGAAGACACCCGGCCGGAGAGGTACACCGAGCTTCGCATTGCCGAACCGCGGCCTGTGAGAACTACCGGCGGGACCGACGCACCAGATCCGACGCTGCGCGGCAATGCCGACAACGGCATCAAGGTCGGCGACAGCATCGTTGTCCGGTTCCTCGACGACAACAAGACGACGAGCTTCGTATTGAGCCGCGACCGCCACGATCCTGTCAATGGCCTTGTGGGGGCGGAAACGCCGTTCGGAAAGCAACTGCTCGGATCCGACGAGGAGGACGAATTAGAGGTCGAGGCCGAGGGACGCAGCCGGCGGATTCTCATCGTACGGACCGCCCGGGAGCGGGTCAGCTTGCACTGATGGACCACGTACCACATTCGGCGACCGGCGGGCGCTGATGTCGAACACCGCTCTCTGCGTTGGCGCGACGTGATCGGCTCTCTAAAGTGGCGTTTACGTACAAGTTGCCAACACACTTGTTTTCTCGTCTAGGGTACAACGGCTGATTCGCGGATTTCGCACTCCGGCTGAGCATTCTCAATACCAGTGAGCACGATCGCCGGGCGACGCGCGTCCTCCGGCATCACCTCAAAACCTTCCGGTCACGACAGGGAGCCCAGCATGAACGGGGAGCAACAGTCGCACGACGCGCAGAAGACGCTCACCGATTTGAGGGACCATCTGGCGCGGCACGACAAGCCGATAGCATTCTTTTTTGGTGCGGGCACCTCGTGCTCAGTCAGGGTGCCCACCGGCGACGGCTCACCAGCGCAGCCGCTGATACCCGCGGTCCCCGGCCTCACGGCTGCATGCAAGAAGGATGGTGCGGACCTGGGCGAAAAATACGCAAAGGCGTGGGCCTTGATGGAGGTCCAGTGCGTCGAAGCCAAGCAGGACCCGCACGTTGAGAACATTCTCTCGCGCTTGAGGATGATGCTCAACGCGATCGGTAAGGACGATACGCTGTCCGGCCTGAAGACGGATGAGCTGGAGAAGCTCGAGGAATCAGTGCGAAAAACGATCGCGAGGCTCGTCACGCCCGATCTAGAGGCGCTTCCCACAGACTTTCCGCATCGGAAGTTCGCGCGGTGGCTTGCGAAGACGTCTCGGAAAGCCTGTGTCGAGATTTTTACCGTGAATTACGACGTTCTCATCGAGCACGGCCTCGAGTCCGAGCGTGTTCCCGTCTTCGACGGTTTCGTCGGAAGTTATCAGCCCTTCTTTCTCGCAGACAGCTTGCGCCGAGCCGAAACGGCACCAGGACCACATTGGACCCGCCTGTGGAAGATGCACGGCTCGGTCACGTGGCGACGCATCGACCAGGATGGGCGCATGCGCGTCGTCCGCGGCGATCCCGACCTCGCCGGTGAAATGATCCTGCCGTCATCCCAGAAATACGACGAATCACGGCAGCAGCCGTATGCGGCTTTCGTTGACAGACTGACCCGCTTTCTCGAACAAGACGATGCGCTGCTGATCGTGGCTGGATTCAGCTTTGGCGATGAACACATCAACAACCTGATTTTTGGCGCCTTGGAAAATAGACCACGCACCCACGTCTATGCCTTGCAGTTCGAGGAGCTTTCGGAAGACAGCGTCCTGATTAAGCGCGCCTATCAGCGCTCGAACTTGATCGTGGTCGGGCCGAAAACCGGCCTGATCGGGGGACGCCGCGGGAAGTGGGCTCCCTCTGACACGCCCGCATTCATGGATGGCGTATTCGAGCTCCAGGAGACTCCAGCCGCCGCCGGAGTTCCGGAAACGTCCAAGACAGGGCTGATGAAAATAGGCGACTTCGCTCGCTTCTGTAACTTCCTCGATTCAATGGCGGGTTGACGACCTATGCCGCTCGGCGACCCCACGTACATCGGTCAGATCGCGTCCGTCACGGGCGCGATCATCCGTGTGCGCCTACGCGAGGACATGCCGTCGACTCTCGTCATGATCGGCGGCGAGTCGTATCGCGTCGGGCAAATCGGCGGATTTTTCAGGGTGCCCCTGGGGTACACAAACCTTTACGCCGTATGTACGCAGATAGGTGCCGATGCCGCCCCGCCAGGCAGTGCGGAGAAAGCGTTCGGCGCCGCGCTCGAAGATGACAGGCAGCTTCATCTCTCCGGTTATCGCTGGATGACGATCGTGCTGTTCGGCGAAGCCCTCGGCGGCGAATTTGAACGTGGCGTGGGTCAATACCCGACTGTCGGAGATGAAGTGCACTTGGTGACCAACGATGACCTGAAGGTCATTTATGGCTGGGTTAAGGGGAAGAAAGGCACGATCTCGGTTGGGCGCATCGCGGCGGCGTCGGGAATATCGGCCGACATCAGCGTTGCTGGCCTTGTAAGCCGCCATAGCGCCATCGTCGGCTCAACCGGCGCCGGAAAATCCAATCTCGTCACCGTTCTCCTGGAGACCGTCTCTGACGGAAGTCTGCCGAATGCGCGCGCGATCGTCATCGATCCGCACGGCGAATATGCCACCGCGCTCGGCGATCGTGCGCGAGTGTTTCGCATTCGGCCGAATGAGGCGGCGGGCGAAAGGGCACTTTGGGTGCCGTTCTGGGCACTTCCATTTGCCGAACTTCAGCAATTGACACTGGGCGGCCTTCAGCCCAACCACGAGGCCACAATTCGCGACGTGGTGCTGGATATGAAGGTGGCCGCGGCCACGCATCTCGCGGTGCCGCCGCCGCCCGAAACACTGACAGCGGACACCCGGTGCCGTTCAGCATCAAGAAGTTGTGGTACGAACTCGACAAGTTCGAAAGGATGACGTTCCCCGTCAGCGCTAACCAGACCGACGCCAACGTTCATCCTCCGGAGCAAATCGGAGACGCGATGTTGCTCCGTTCGGACCGGTATCCGGCAGCCAGTCCATACAATCAGGCGCCCTACAAGAATCAGAAAAAGCGCAATCTTGAGCGGCAGCTCGACCTCATGCGAAGCCGCCTCAAGGACGCCCGTTTTTCGTTCCTTTTCTCGCCCGGCGCAGGCTACGAGCCCGACTTGAATGGAGAGGTCGCGAACGACCTCAACACACTTGTCAGGGACTGGGTCGGACACGACAAGCCGATAACGATATTCGACGTCTCGGGACTACCGTCGGAGGTTCTTCCAACCATCGTCGGCACAATGCTCCGGATCGTCTACGACATGCTGTTTTGGGCGCAGGACCTCCCTATCGGGGGGCGGCTGCAGCCGCTTCTTGTGGTGCTCGATGAGGCGCATCGCTTCGTTCCGGAAGGCGTTGACACGCCCGCCCATCGCACGTTGTCGATGATCGCAAAAGAGGGCCGGAAATACGGGACTGGCCTCATGCTGGTCACGCAGCGCCCATCCGAGATCGACAGCGCAATTCTAAGTCAATGTGGCTCCATGATCGCGTTGCGGCTTACCAATTCGGCGGACCGCGCCAAGGTCTCAGCAGCGGTCCCTGACGACCTGGGTGGACTGGTGGACCAGTTGCCTTCGCTGCGGACGGGCGAGGGGGTCTTCCTGGGCGAGGTGATGCCGATCCCGTCGCGCGTCAGAGTGCGCAAGGCCAAGCAAAAACCCGTCGGCGACGATCCAAAGCTACCCGACGTATGGCAAGTACCGGATCGTCCAGATGGCGACCTGTATACGCAAGCGCTGGCGAATTGGCGTGCTCAGTCAACATCTGTTGAAGTTGAGAATGACGAGGACGAAGATGGGGAGGGGCAGGCAAATGCCTGAAATGATTTTTATCGACTCCACTAACATCGAAGCATTCGGTTACGACGTTGAGACACAGGAACTTCACGTGCGGTTCCTAAAATCCGGTGAGACGTACGCATATTACGCTGTCGAAGAGTGGAGATATCAAGAGTTCCAACACGCAGACTCAAAGGGCCAATACTTGAATGCCAATATTAAGGCCAATTATCAGTGCGCAAAGCTTTGACGCTACACCGACCGTTCTAGACGCTCGCTGGGCGCCCCCCTACCATGTACGGAGGAGGAGGTTCTAAGATGGCTGAAGCGGACTGACCGATAGCCTTGCGAAACGAGCCGTACAGGTACTACATCTTCGAGAGCTACTACCCGGCCGACACCTCCGGACTGCACGGCCGGTGCACATTCGCCCTATCGCCAACCAGCCGTTTCCGACGCAGCTCCACGTGGAATGCAACAAGGCTCTCCCGAATCCCGCCCTGTATAAGGTCGGTACGCTGTTCGGGATCAGAGCGAAATTGATCGATCGGCGAGGCGGGGAGAATTTCTCTATTCGTACTTCGGATGGCCCGTGGATGTCGTTGGTCCCGATGAGGTCTGATGCGCAAGATACCGACCATCTGGATCGAATCGTTCGCCCGGCGCTGCGCGACTACGCCGCGTTCTGATGGACCAATGGACGAACTGGGCCGCGAAATAGTGATCTTCCGCACCGAAGCTCTTCGGCTATCTCAGTGTCCGCGCGCTGCTGGCCGACGCAATTCATGATGCCGGCGTGTCAGCCCGCCGATATGTTGCGCGATGTGAAATCGCGGCGAGGGGGTTCGGGTGACGCCTGAAGTCCGAAAACGACTGCTTGAGGTGAAAAATGCCATTGTGGCGCATTTCACTGAAGAACATTGGCTCGAGCTCGGAGCATTGACCGGCCAGCTGGATACGGTGAGAAACGGCCGCCTGCTACGCAGTTTGAGCTTTGGAGACGATGATTATGGCGGAAAGGCCTTTTCGGTCCTCGCGGCTATCGTCGGCTCGGACCCCGCAAATATCGACGTAATCCGAAGCGTACGTAAGTTCAAACCTTCCAGCTGGTGATTTCGGAATTTCGAGCATTGAGGCGCCGGAAAACGCATCTGTTTCACGCCCTCGGTATTCCAAGTTCCGGCAACCGAAACCGAATTAGACTTAGTGTCAGTGATGATGCCGTTCGGGGTGGCGTTCGGAGCGATGCATGTCGCGGTGGCAGCCGCCGTCGACCGGAACGGCCTGCGGTGCCAGCGGGCCGATGATCTAGATCCATTCGACCGTGGTTCAGGACATCTTCTCGCTGATCTACCGCTCGTTCATTGTGGTTTGCGACTTTACCGGGAAGAACCCGAACGTCTCTACGAAGCGGGAATTGCCCATACACTAGGAAAGCATGTAGTCCCGATCAACACTATCCGGACCACATTCCGTTCGATCTCCAAGCGCACCGCTATCTGCGTTACCTGGACAACGCCGAAGGTCACGCGAAGCTCTCGGACGAACGCACGAACCGGATCGCGACCTGGCGGCCGGCAGCCGCTCCAAACCTTGGGGAAACTGACAAGCCCGTGCCTGGTGGGAAATCACGCTGGCGCCAACTTCGGCATCATAATACGGGTGCAGGGTCACCCAGAACGTGGACAGGCTGCATCAGGCCGCTGGGAGCAGGGTGCTGATAGACCTCCACGAGCGCCTTGACTTCATCCGCTGCATGACCTGTTCAGCCGAACTAAGGTTTCGGTTCGCCCAGGCACCAGCTCGGTTCGGCTTTCCGATCGCTGCCGTCAATCTTGGCAGACGCGTGCCGACGATCTGTTGGCGCTCAAGGTGGAAGATCGGTGCGAGACGGGCTTTGTCGCTCCTGCTTCAGACCCGTCGGCAAGGGTGCTGCCGACCACCCTTGACCCCAAATGCTGTCCATCAATTCAGGTGCCTCGGACGGCATTTCCGGTTGGTCTTCCAGCGTCTTAGAGAGGGCGCAAATTCAGTTGGACGACGCGCAGATTCATTTGGATTTTGCAGGCCTGATCTGCAAAGCCATATCCATAATTCGCATAAGGTATATTATGGAATATATTTATATACAATCAGATCAAATATTTAGCTGGAATTCCTCTCACTGTACCTTCGTTCCCAGTTCTTTCTCGGCCCGGCCGTGGCACGTCGCCCAACTTTTGACGGCTACTGTGCATGGGGTTGTTTTCGCGTTTTTGAATCCGACCCATGCCTCCGAAAGCCGATATTGCCGCGACGATGTCCGGCTGCAATAAGCGAAGCTTCGCGAGATCGCAGATGACCTTCTGACTTTCCGTCCGTATAGGTCTGCATCTCAGAACAACAACAAACTTTCCGAGGAAGCAGACCCATGAGCTTTTCCCGCCGCACGCTTCTCAAGGCCTCCGCCGCGACCGCGGTCCTGGGCGGCCTCAGTGCGCCCCATGTGGCCCGCGCCCAGAGCGCCGAGTTCACCTACAAATACGCCAACAACCTGCCGGACACCCATCCGCTGAACGTGCGCGCCAAGGAGATGGCGGCGGCGATCAAGGCCGAGACCGGTGGCAAGTTCGACCTCCAGATCTTCCCGAATAACCAGCTCGGGTCTGACACAGACATGCTGAGCCAGATCCGGTCCGGCGGCGTCGAATTCTTCACGCTGTCCGGCCTGATCCTGTCGACCCTGGTACCGGCGGCGTCCATCAATGGCATCGGCTTCGCGTTCCCGGACTACGGCACGGTCTGGAAGGCCATGGACGGCGATCTCGGCGCCTTTGTCCGCGGCGAGATCAAGAAGGCCGGGCTCGAGGTCATGGACAAGATCTGGGACAACGGCTTCCGCCAGACCACGTCGTCGAGCAAGCCGATCACCGGCCCGGACGATCTCAAGGGCTTCAAGATCCGCGTGCCGGTGTCGCCGCTGTGGACCTCGATGTTCAAGGCGTTCGATGCGGCGCCCGCCTCGATCAATTTCGCCGAGGTCTATTCCGCGCTGCAGACCAGGATCGTCGAGGGCCAGGAAAACCCGCTGGCGATCATCTCGACCGCCAAGCTCTACGAGGTGCAGAAATACTGCTCGCTGACCAACCACATGTGGGACGGCTTCTGGTTCCTGGCCAACCGCAAATCGTGGAGCAGCCTGCCCGAGGATGTGCGCACCATCGTCGCCAAGAACATCAATGCCGCAGCGATCAAGGAACGCGAGGACACCGCCAAGCTCAATGCCAATCTCCAGCAGGAACTCGCGGGCAAGGGCCTGACCTTCAACCAGCCAACCGTCGCGCCGTTCCGCGACAAGCTGCGGTCCGCCGGCTTCTATGCCGAGTGGAAGGGCAAATATGGCGACCAGGCCTGGGACCTGCTCGAAAAAGCCGTCGGCAAGCTGTCGTAACGCGTTGGAGCCGTCATGGCTCATATCGAGGTCGACGTGAGCGGAGTGGCGGGCGAGGCGGCTGTGCAGTCCCCTCGCCGACCTTCGTTGCTGGCCTCGACGGAGCACGCACTCGGCCTCCTCGTCGAAATCCCGGCGGCCATTTTGGTGGTCGCCGAGATCGCGATCCTGTTTGCCGGCGTGGTCGCGCGCTACGGCCTGCACCGGCCGTTGATCTGGTCGGACGAGCTCGCCTCGATCCTGTTCCTGTGGCTTGCCATGCTCGGCGCGGCGGTCGCGTTCCGCCGCTCCGAGCACATGCGCATGACTGCGGTCGTCGGCAGCGCCAAGCCGGCTACGCGGGCCTGGCTCGATCTCGTCGCGACCTGCGCGGCGCTGGCCTTCCTGGCGCTGATCGTCTGGCCGTCCTGGGACTACGCCTACGAGGAAAGCTTCATCACCACGCCGGCGCTGCAGATCTCCAATATGTGGCGCGCCGCGGCGCTGCCGGCCGGCATCTGCCTGATGGCGGTGTTCGCGCTGTTGCGGCTGCTGCGCGCAGCCGATTACCGCATGGTGCTGACGGCCGTGGTGTCGGTCGCCGTCGTCGTCGGCTTGTTCTGGCTGGCGCAGCCATATCTGCGGCCGCTTGGCAACCTCAACCTCGTCATCTTCTTCGTGGGCGTCGCCGGCTTCTGCGTCTTTGCCGGCGTTCCCATCGCGTTCGGCTTCGGGCTCGCCATCTTCGGCTATCTGGCACTGACCACGCGCACGCCGGTCATGGTGCTGGTCGGACGGATGGACGAGGGCATGAGCCATCTCATTTTGCTCTCGGTGCCGCTGTTCGTATTTTTGGGGCTCCTGATTGAAATGACCGGCATGGCACGGGCCATGGTGGCGTTCCTGGCGAGCCTGCTCGGCCATGTCCGCGGCGGGCTGCATTACGTCCTTGTCGGCGCCATGTACCTGGTCTCCGGCATCTCAGGCGCCAAGGCGGCCGACATGGCGGCGGTCGCGCCCGTGCTGTTCCCGGAGATGAAGCAGCGCGGCGCCAAGCCCGGCGATCTCGTCGCGCTTCTCGCGGCCACCGGCGCGCAGACCGAAACCATTCCGCCGAGCCTCGTGCTGATCACGATCGGATCGGTCACCGGCGTCTCGATCGCCGCGCTGTTCACCGGCGGCCTCCTGCCCGGCGTGGTGCTCGCGATCACGCTGTGCATGCTGGTGTGGTGGCGCTACCGCCACGAGGACATGAGCCATGTCCGACGCGCCACAGGCGGCGAGATCGGCAAGACCTTCGTCATCGCCCTGCCCGCGCTCGCGCTGCCCTTCGTGATTCGCTACGCCGTGGTCGAAGGCATCGCGACCGCCACCGAAGTCTCCACCATCGGCATCGTCTATGGCGCCCTGGTCGGCCTCCTCGTCTACCGCCGCTTCGACTGGCGGCGGCTGTTCCCGATGCTGGTCGAGACCGCTGCGCTGTCGGGCGCGATCCTGCTGATCATCGGCACGGCCACCGGCATGGCCTGGGGCCTGACGCAATCAGGCTTCTCGCGCTCACTGGCGTCCGCCATGACCGGATTGCCGGGCGGCGCGGCGACCTTCATCGCCGTCTCGATCCTGGCCTTCACCATCCTCGGCAGCGTGCTGGAGGGCATCCCGGCGATCGTGCTGTTCGGGCCGCTGTTGTTTCCGATCGCGCGTGCGGTCGGCGTGCACGAGGTGCACTATGCCATGGTGATCATTCTCGCGATGGGTATCGGGCTATTCGCCCCACCCTTCGGGGTCGGCTATTATGCCGCCTGCGCCATCGGACGCGTCGATCCGGCCGAAGGCATCAGGCCGATCTGGGGCTATCTGCTGGCGCTGCTGGTAGGATTGATCGTCGTCGCCGTCTTTCCGTGGATCTCGATCGGATTCCTGTAGGCCGGCGCGTAAGGGAGGTGTCGATGAGCGAGCGGCAGAACCAATACAATATCGGCCTCGAGAAGACGCCCGCCAACTACGTGCCGCTGAGCCCGTTGAGCTTCCTTGCGCGCAGCGCCGCAGTCTATCCCGATCACGTTAGCACGGTCTACGAGGGGCGCAGCTTCACCTGGCGCGAGACCCATGAGCGCTGCAAGCGCTTTGCCTCATATCTTGCCGGCAAGGGCATCGGCGTCGGCGACACCGTCGCGGCGATGCTGCCGAACATTCCGGCGATGAACGAGGTGCATTTCGCCGTCCCCATGACAGGTGCGGTGCTCAACGCCCTGAACATCCGGCTCGATGCGCCTTCGATCGCATTTCAGCTCGACCATGGCGGCGCGAAGATCATTCTGGTCGATCCCGAGTTTTCCGGCGTCATCACCGACGCGCTCGCGCAGATGAGTGGCCCAAAACCGTTCGTGATCGACGCCGACGACGACGCCTTCAAGGGCGGCCGGCGCATCGGCGAGATCGAGTACGAGACCGCGCTCGCGCAAGGCGATCCTGATTTCGCGGCGATCCTGCCGGGCGACGAATGGGACGCGATCGCGCTGAGCTATACCTCGGGCACCACGGGGAATCCCAAGGGCGTCGTCACCCATCATCGCGGCGCCTATCTGAATGCCGTCAGCAATATTCTCGCAGGCCAACTCGGCCAGCATCCGGTCTATCTCTGGACGCTGCCGATGTTCCACTGCAACGGCTGGTGCTTCCCCTGGACCATTGCGGCCGCCGCCGGCATCAATGTCTGCCTGCGCAAGGTCGAGCCGACCAAGATCTTCGAGCTGATCAAGCAGCACGGCGTCACCCACATGTGCGGCGCGCCGATCGTCTACAACACGCTGATCAACGCGCCCGACGCACCGAAGGGTGATGCCACGCGCCGCGTCGTCGGCCTGATCGCCGGTGCCGCCCCGCCGGTCGCGGTGCTGGAAGGCGCCGAGAGCATCGGGATCAAGCTGACGCACGTTTACGGCCTGACCGAGGTCTACGGCCCCGCTTCCGTCTGCGCCGAACAGCCTGGCTGGGATGATCTGCCCGCAGCCGAGCGCGCCAGCCTGAAGCGGCGGCAGGGCGTGCCCTACCCGCTCGAGGAAGCCGTCACCGTCATCGATCCGCAGACCATGAGGCAGGTGCCGCGCGACGGCGAGACCATCGGCGAGGTCATGTTCCGCGGCAACATCGTGATGAAGGGCTATCTCAAGAACGACAAGGCGACGAAGGAAGCCTTCGAAGGCGGCTGGTTTCACACCGGCGATCTCGGCGTGCTCGACGCGCATGGTTACGTCATCATCAAGGATCGCTCCAAGGACATCATCATCTCCGGTGGCGAGAACATTTCCTCGGTCGAGGTCGAGGACGTCCTCTACAAGCACCCGGCCGTGCTGTTCGCCGCCGTGGTCGCAAAGCCCGATCCGAAATGGGGCGAAGTGCCCTGCGCCTTCGTTGAGCTGAAGGACGGCGCGAGCGCGAGCGAAGCCGACATCATCGCCTTCTGCCGCTCGCACATGAGCGGCTTCAAGACGCCGAAGGCCGTCGTGTTCGGGCCGATCCCGAAAACGTCGACAGGAAAGATCCAGAAATTCCTGCTGCGCAACGAAGCGGGATCGGCGAAGGCGATCTCGGCCTGAGCCGATGCCTTGGGTCTGCCAACGCATTAAGACGTCCCTGCCTTCCTAATTGCTTGATAAAGCTGGACGGGCAAGGCAACGTCCAGCCGGAATCGCCGACAGCAATCCGGCGACCCATCCCGCTCAGCCTTCGCTGGTGAAGGCAAAGCTCCCTATCGAGGCTCTATGGCAGCCATGCCCGCCGACAAGTTGAAGCACTTTCGCATCCGCCGCGCGCCAAAAGGCGGCCGCAAGGCAGCGCCGGGCCCGGACATCGAAGGAAAAATCCTCGATGCGGCAGAGTTCGTCTTTGGGCATTTCGGCTTTCGCGGAGCGACGACGGCACTGATCGCTAAAAAGGCATCGATCGCGAAACCCCACATTTACTATTATTTCGAAGACAAGGAGGATCTGTATCGCGCGGTGCTGGAACGTGCGATGAACATGTGGGCACGAGACATGGACAGTCTCGACATGACGTCCGATGTCGAGACCATCCTGGTGCGCTACATCAGCAGGAAGATCGACTTCTCGCGAGATCACCCGCATCTGTCGCGCATCTATGCCAACGAAATCATCAGCGGCGCTCAATTCATCGGCAGCTTCATCGAAAAAGTCTCGACCCCGTTGCTGCTCGACAAGGTCAAGACGCTCGACCAATGGACCGCGAGCGGGGCGATTCGGCCGATCAGCGCTGTCGATCTTTTCTTCTGCATCTGGGCGATGACCCAGGCCTATGCGGATTATTCCAGCCAGATGACCATCATGAAGGGCAAGAGACAGCTCGAAGAGGCCGACTACACTGCGGCCAAGGCGACGATCGTCCAGCTCGTTCTCGGCGGACTTGGCCTTTCAGGCCCTGCCGAAGCTGGCGCCTAGCCTGTTGTTCGGCGGCTCATTTTTAGCCAGCGCACCTATTTTCCCCATCTCCGCCATTTCGCTCACGCGCGGGACATCCTAGCCAGAACTGCACTGATGTCCGGTCGCAGCGATGCACTTTGCGCCGATAGTGGACGCCGGATCGAAAATGCGTGTTTGTAAAATGATTTTATCGATCGTAAAATCATTTTATCGATCGTTATAAAATGGCATGTCGCTTGCTTCGACCCGACCTACCGCAAAGTGCGAGCACCAATCGCAGGGACCGCGGCCTCCAACGCCGTTGCCCTGCGCCAGTAAATCCGAGGTAGAGGACATGTCATCCAACAGCGGCGACGTTCCCACGCTGATCATCACCGGCGCCCACCCAAAGCTTTACAATCACGACCTTGCTCCAACCGCGCCTGAGGGCCGAACCTGGGGTGTCTTCAGCCTGTTTGCGATGTGGATGTCGGACGTCCATTCCGTGGGCGGCTACACCTTCGCGGCGAGCCTGTTCTTTCTCGGCCTGACAGGCTGGCAGGTGCTGATCTCCATGTTGGTTGGTATCACGGCGGTCTACTTCCTGATGAACCTGATCGGACGGCCCTCGCTACGCTACGGCATTCCGTTCCCGGTGGTGGCCCGCATCTCGTTCGGGGTGATGGGCGCCAATCTCGCCGCCATGGTGCGGGGCGTCGTCGGCATTGTCTGGTACGGCGTGCAGACCTACTTCGCCTCGAAGGCGGTGCAAGTCCTGATCGTGACTCTGATGCCCTCGGCCGCCGATCTCACCCACAACAGCATCGCCGGCCTGTCGACGCTCGCATGGTTCAGCTTCCTTTTCATGTGGCTGTTCCAACTTCTCATCTTCCTGAGCGGGATGGAGCGCATCCGCCGCTTCATCGATTTCTGCGGACCCGTAGTCTACGTCGTCATGTTCGCGTTGGCGATCTGGATGTTATGGCAGGCCGGTTTCTCGAGCCTGTCTCTTCAACTCAGCCCGCCGGCCGCCACAACCGCGGCGACGATCGGCGTGATGGCGAATGCCGCGATGCTGATCGTGGCCTACTTCTCGGCGCTCCTGCTCAATTTTGGCGACTTCGCCCGGTTCGGCAAGGATGAGCGAGCCATGAAAACGGGCAATCTGCTCGGGCTTCCCGTCAACTTCCTGGTCTTCTCGATCATTACGGTGATCGTGACGGCCGGTACGCTGAAGGTGTTTGGGGAGGCGATCATGGATCCAGTGCTGATCGTGGAGAAGATCGGCAATCCGTTCGTCGTCATTATCGGATCGATCACGTTCATCGTCGCGACGATGGGCATCAACATCGTCGCGAACTTCGTATCGCCGGCTTACGATATCTCCAACCTGAATCCGCAGCGCATCAATTTCAGGCTGGGAGGCCTGATCACGTCGATCCTGTCGGTCCTCGTCTGCCCCTGGCTGTTCGTGGCCAGCCCATCGGCCATCACGCTGTTCGTCAGCATCTTCGGCTCCGCGCTCGGGCCCATGTTCGGCATCATGATCGCCGACTACTATCTCGTGAAAAAGCAGATCGTCGTGCTGGAGGACCTCTATACGATGTCACCAGCCGGTGAATTTCATTACGACGGCGGCTGGAACTACAAGGCGCTGATTGCACTTGCGGTATCCGGCACTCTGTCGATCGGACTCTCGCTGGCAGGTGCTTATGGGCTGATCTTCAACGTCGGCGACTGGGGATGGCTCATCGGGGCCACTGCCGGCGGATTGATCTACCGAGCCCTCTCGAAGGAGCAAAGGCCGGTTTCCGTCATTGTCGGGGCGGGCGAATGACGTTCGAAGTTGCGGGTCCACCGCCATGTGGGCGGCGGCCGCGCAATATTGTTGGCATGCGCGTTCGGTCGAACGCGCATGCTAGCCAGATACGACGTCGCGATGATCGGTGGCGATATCGTTACCTGCTGCGAGCCCCTTCCCCGGTCTGGACTGGATGCAGGTCTGCAACCGCTTCCTCCAGGATGGTAGCAACCTCCAGCAGCGAGATCACCAAGCGCGGCGTGCGCCTGAGCCTGTCGTCGACCGCGGCGGCGAACAGGTCGTTCCGCTTCCGGCTACCGAGCAAACGCCATCGTCCAAAGGCGATCTTGTGGACGTTCCCGGAAACAAATCCGACCGAGGCCCATAATTGCTCGGATTCCAGCAGGAGCTCGCCTGCCATCCGATCCATCACGGTGACGATCGCGAGCAGATCATCGGTCACGGTCGCCAGACCGAGCGCGCGGCTGCCCGGATTGTCGTCATGTGAACTCCGCTCGATCGAGGGCTTCGATGATTGCCTGGCCTGCAATCCGGCGAGTTTGTCCACAAGCGCAGCGAACCGAGAACGGGCCGCGCGGACGATATCTTCCAGGAAAGACAGATTGGTCTGTGCTGACCCTGACATGACGTGCGGTTTGATCGTCTTAAAATACATCAATGCTCCCGGAGGCAACCAACGTGAAAGCTGAAGTGTTGCCTCCATCTAAGGTCATCCGACCCAAGGTGCTTGAACGTCCTGAGCCGCGATTGATCGAAACCGGCCTGGAAGGAATCAGGCAAGGGCCTCAAAACCGAACGCAGAGTGGGTCGGTCGTGATCGGCCGCGCAGTGGAGACACATCATGAGCGATGATGGCCTCTACGGCGACCGGCTTGCGCAGCTATTTCCAATGATCAGCGAGCCGAGCTCGAGCCTCGTCAAGTCGCTCCAAAAGGGAACGTTCGCCGCGGTGCGGATGGCATATTCCGGACCGGTCGGCGATCCGACGCTGCCGTCGCCTCCGGACGAGGCCTTCGCACTCTGCCTTCGGCTGCAGCATCAGAGAGCCGAGTCGTGGCTGGATGGTCGATACGCACCCAAGGGCGCCTTGAAGGACGAGACCAGCATCTACGATCTGCGATGTGAAACGGTCGTTCACTTCCGCGATCCCTTTGACTTTCTCTACCTGTATCTGCCGCACGGCACGCTAAATGAATTGGCGAACCAGCTTGATCTTGGTCGCGTTGAATATGACGTTGGCGCGGGCGCGAACTTCATGGATCCAGTCATGGCTCATCTGGGTGCTTGCCTTCTGCCGGCGCTCGAAAGACCGCATGAGGCCAACGAGCTTTTCGTGGGCCACGTCGCGATGGCGATCAACACTCATTTTCTCAAGACCTATGCCATCGGCCAACCTCGCAATCGCTCTCACCGCAGCGGATTGGCGCCATGGCAACTGCGGACGGCGAAGGCGCTCCTTCGCGCAAATCTCGATGGCGAGATCGCGTTGGCCCGAATTGCCGCTGAGTGTGGCGTGTCAGCCGCCCACTTCGCCCGCGCTTTCAGAGTCAGCACAGGAACACCGCCGCATCGATGGTTGATCAATCAGCGGATCGAGCAAAGCAAGAGCCTGCTGGCAAGCTCGCCGCTGTCGCTCACGGAAATTGCCGTCAAATGCGGCTTCGCGGACCAAAGTCATTTTACCAGAGTGTTCTCGGCGGCAACGGGTGCCACGCCAGGACGCTGGCGACTGGTCCGCAAAGCTTAATCCCGGATGACCATGTTCTGAAACGCAGCAGCCGTGTCGCCGGCGCGAGGCTTTCGGCTCGGCGCTCCGTGCGCTCCCACCGGCAAGGCCGTGCTGCGTTACGCCTCGTGATCCTGCCTGGTGGTCAATTGCCGCTGATACGGGAGAGACCTTCCGCCCGCCTCGCGAAGGCGAACGGAAGGTATTGCCGCCCTCACATCTTCTTATAGGCGTCAACCAGAGCCTGGCCGTCGGCTCCCGCCTTCTTGAGCCAGTCGGCGGTGAGCTGTTCGCCGATCTTCTGGAAGCCCGCCTTTAGGGCCGGGCTCGGCGGCTCGACCGTCATGCCTTTGGCCTTGAGCTGATCGATGTACCAGGTGCTTTTGTCCTGCCAGGCCTTCCAGCCGCGGGTTTCCGCGGTCGCGGCGGCTTTGAGGATGGCCTCCTGGGTCGGCTTGTCGAGCGCCTCGAACGCCGCCTTGTTGACGAAGGTGTAGTCCTTCGGGATCCAGGCTTGCACGTCATAGAAGTACTTCAGCGACTCCCATGCCTTCGCATCGTAGCCCGTGCCGCCTGACGACATGAAGGAGTTCACGACGCCGGTGGCAAGCGCCTGCGGCAACTCGGCGGCCTGGATGGTGACCGACTGCGCGCCGACCAGTTCGCCGATGCGCGCAGTACCAACATTATAGGCCCGCCATTTCAGGCCCTTCATGTCTTCGATCGTTGCAAGCGGCTTATTGACATAGACGCCCTGCGGTGCCCACGGCACGACGAACAGCAGCTTGAGCCCCTGCGCATCGAGCTTCTTGGCAATCAACGGCTTCGACGCCTGATACAGCTTCATGGCGTCCGGAAAGCTGGTCGCCAGAAACGGCACGACGTCGACCCCGAATACCGGATCCTCGTTCTCGTGGATCGACAGCAAGACTTCGCCCATCTGCGCCTGCCCGGTCATCACCGCGCGCTTGATGTCGGGCGCCTTGAACAGCGAGGCGCCGGGATGAACCGTGATCTGAAGCTTGCCTGATGTCGCGGCTTCGACGTCCTTGGCGAACGCGACGAGATTCTCGGAGTGCGGATTGTCGGCCGGATATGCCGCCGGCAGATTCCATTTGGTCTGAGCCAAAGCGGGTGTCGCAGCCAGCACGGCGCCGGCGATCAGGGATGCGCGGATTAAACGAGAGATCATGGGGCTTCTCCTCACAGTCAATTTCAAAACGGTACGCTCAGTCCGGGAAAGCGAGCTTGGGCAAGAACATCACGATCTGCGGATATTCCGTGATGATGAACACGGCCGCGAGCAGCAGGACGAAGAACGGGAACGCCGCCCGCGCGACGGTCAAGGTATCGCGGCCGCTCATGTTCTGGAGCACGAACAGATTGAAACCGACCGGCGGCGTGATCTGCGCCATCTCGACGTGGATGATGAGATAGACGCCGAACCAGACCAGGTCCAGGCCGGCCTGCTTGACCATCGGCAGCACGATCACGGCGGTCAGGACGATCATCGAGATGCCGTCGATCAGGCATCCCAGGATGATATACATGATGCTCAGATACAGCGCGAGCATGCCCGGGGTGAGCTGCTGGCCCTGGACCCAGGTGGCGAGTGCCGCCGGAATTCCCGTATAGGCCATCGCTGCGGTCGTGTAGGCAGCGCCTGCCAGGATCAGCATGATCATGCAGGTCAGGCGCGTCGCGCTCATGATGCTTTCGAGGAAGTTCTTGCGTGTGAGCGTGCGGCTCCACCACGCCAGCAGCAGCGCGCCCGAAACGCCCCAGGCTGCGCATTCGGTTGCGGTCGCAAACCCGAGCACGAGCGAGAGGAAGACCGCCAGGATCAGAAGCAGGCATGGGGCGAGCTTGGCGGATTCTTGCAGCTTCCGGCGAAACGGCATCGGAGGATCGCGCGGCGGAATCTTCTTCGGATTGAGCAGCGACCAGATGATGATGTAGCCGGAATAGAGCACCATCACGAGCACGCCGGGCAGGAAGCCGCCGAGGAACACCTGAAGCACGGAGACGTTCGCGGTGACCGCATAGACCACCATCGGGATCGACGGAGGGATCAGCAGTCCGAGCGTGCCGGAGCCCGCGAGCGAGCCCAGGCTCAAGCCCTTATCGTAGCCCCGCCTGTCCAGTTCAGGCAGCGCGATCTTGCCGATCGTCGCACAGGTCGCCGCCGACGAGCCCGACACCGCCGCGAAGATGCCGCAGCCGATCACGTTGACATGAGTGAGACGCCCCGGGAGCCACTGCACCCAGGGCGACAGGCCCCGGAACATTTCCTCGGACAATTTGGTGCGGAAGAGAATCTCGCCCATCCAGATGAAGAGCGGCAGCGCCGCCAGCGTCCATGACGAGCTTGCGCTCCATGTCGTGGTCGCAAGCACCGAGCCGAGCGGCAGGCTGGTGGTCAGCGCCATCGCCACGAAGCCGACGAGCCCCAGCGAAACCGCGATCCAGATGCCACTTCCCAGCAGCACGATCATGACGCCGAGCAGAATAAACGACAGTTCGATCATGCCGAGATTGGCCATCGTCAACCTCCGCCGCCTTGTGAGATCCGCTCGATGAATTCGTCCGGGGTCTCGTTCGGCGAGCCCTTCTCGTAGCTCGGCCGGTTGCCGCTGATGACACTGACCATTTCATCAATGAGCGCGATCGACAGGATCACGAGTCCGCCGGAAAACCCGAGCTGCGGAATCCAGAGCGGAAGCGCGACGACGCCCTGCGCCACGTCGTTGAAGCGCCAGGAATCGTAGGTCATCTGCACGGCATGCCGGGTGAAATAGAGAATGAAAGCGGCGGCAATACCGAGGGCCACGACCTCCGCAACCTGTTTGGAGCGCCCATGCAGACGCTCCAGCAGCAGGCCGACGCGGATCATCTCGCCGCGCTTAAAGGTGTGAGCGAGGCCGAGGAATGCCATCGCGGCCATGCACCAGGAGGCGAAATCATCGCCGGCGGGAATGTTGACCGCAAACTGGCGCCCGATCGACATGATCATCATGATTGCAAAGATCGCAACCATGAAGGCACCGGCGGCGTAACCCGCACCGAGATAAAGGAGATCCAGCGCGCGTCGCACCGGTCCCCGGCTCGTGACATCGTCCCCTGCCAACGCGATCCCCATCCTCACACGAGGCGATTCAGACGGTCCCGGCGATCGCACGTCGCGCGCCGGTCCTGCATGAATATCGCCCCTGCCCCAGCGCCTGTCTTTCAGACGTTAGATCAACATGATGGGCCCAGCGCAAGCAAGGAGTATGCCGGCTCTCGCCGGAATTTCCACCGCAGGTTCAGCGGGTCTCCAGCCGCAGCCCGTCATACGCGGGCACCACGCCCGCCGGCAGCGACTGCCGGATCACCTCATAATCGACGTCGGCCGTCATGTTGGTGATGACGGCGCGCTTCGGCTTGAAGCGCTCGATCCAGGACAACGCGTCGTTGATGCTGAAATGGCTGACATGGCTGGTGTAGCGCAGGCCATCGACGATCCAGAGATCCAGATTTTCCAGGGCGCCCCAGCTCTCGCGCGGGATGTCGTTGAGATCGGGTGTGTAGGCGGCATCGCCGATGCGATAGCCTAGCGCGGGAATGTTGCCGTGCTGCACCAGGAAGGCGGTCATCGTCACCGCGCCGCCCTTTCCCTGGATGGTCTGGCTTTCACCGGCCTCGATCGACTGCGCCGTCAGGATCGGCGGGTAGTCGCTGCCCGCCGGCGAGACGAAGCAATAGGAAAACCGCGACATGATGTCGTTCGCAGTCGACTGATTGAGATAGGTCGGAATCCGCCGGCGCATGTGCATCACGACCGAACGCAGATCGTCCATGCCGTGGGTCTGATCGGCGTGCTCGTGGGTCAGGAATACTGCATCGATGTGGTCGACATTGGTCGAGAGCAATTGCTCGCGCAGGTCCGGCGAGGTGTCGATCACGATACGCGTGGTGCCCTCGCCCGATGTCTGCTCGACCAGCAGCGAACAGCGGCGACGGCGGTTCTTGGGATTGTTGGGATCGCAGGCACCCCAGCCGAGTGCCGGGCGCGGCACGCCGGCGGAGGAGCCGCAGCCCAGGATCGTCAGCGTCAGCGTCATGCGGCTCCCAGTTCTAAGCTTTCACCCTGGAGAACAGGCGAAAGAAGTTTTCGCTTGTCTGGCGCGAGATCTCGTCAAACGACACGCCGCGTGTTTCGGCGAGCACTTTTGCGACCTCGACCACATAGGCCGGTTCGTTGCGCTTGCCCCGGAACTTGCCCGGCGCAAGGTAGGGCGAGTCTGTTTCAACCAAAATACGGTCGGACGGCAGTTCGGCCGCAAGCGCGCGCAGGGCCTCGGACTTCTTGAAGGTCAGGATGCCCGTGAAGCCGATATAGAGCCCGAGCGAGACCGCCTTCAGCGCCAGCTCGCGCCCGCCGGTGTAACAATGCAACACGGCGCGAAACGATCCTTTGGCGGCTTCCTCTTCAAGGATGCGGCCGCAATCCTGGTCCGCCTCGCGGGTGTGGATCACCAGCGGCAAGCCGGTGAGGCGGGCGGCGGCGATGTGGGCGCGAAAGCCCCTCGCCTGCGCCTCCGGCGAGCCGTTGTCGTAGAAATAATCGAGCCCGGCTTCGCCGAGCGCGACGACCTTGGGATGCTGCGTCAGCGCGATCAGCTCGTCCGGTGCGATGCCGTCTTCCTCATCCGCGTTATGCGGATGGGTGCCGACCGAGCAATAGACGTCGTCGTAGCGCTCGGCGATGGCCAAGAGCTGGTTCAGCCTTTTCACCCGCGTCGAAATCGTGACCATGCGGCCGATGCCGGCCGCTCGCGCCCGCGACACGATCCCGTCGAGATCCTCCGCAAAGTCCGGAAAATCCAGGTGGCAGTGGCTGTCGACCAGCATGGTGCGAGCGCCTTACGCCGCCGGCTCGATGTAGCGCGGGAAAGCGGGCGTCGGCGCCGGCAGCGTCGTACCGGGCGCGATGCGCGTTGCGCCGCCGAGCGCGGCGAAGCTGCGCTCCCCTTCGGGGATCCCGAGGCTGTCCAGCAGCAATCCCGAGGCCGTCGGCATCGCCGGCTGGGCCAGGATCGCGATCTGGCGCACGACTTCGGCGGTGACGTAGAGCACCGTCCTCTGCCTGACAGGATCGGTCTTGGCGAGCGCCCACGGCGCTTCGCCCGCGAAATAACGGTTGGCTTCCGCGACCACAGCCCACACGGCGTTGAGCCAGTGATGGATTTGCTGCGTCGCCATCGCTTCGCGAGACGCCGCGAGCATGCCGTCAGCTTGCGACAGGATCGCCTTGTCGTTGTCGCTGAATTCGCCGGGCTCCGGGAGCACGCCGCCGAGCTGCTTGGCGATCATCGACAGCGAGCGTTGCGCGAGATTGCCGAGATCGTTGGCGAGATCGGCATTGATGCGCGCGACGATGGCCTCGTGATTATAGTTGCCGTCCTGGCCGAACGGGACCTCGCGCAGAAAGAAATAGCGCATCTGGTCGACGCCGTATTGGTCGGCGAGGTTGAAGGGATCGACCACGTTGCCGACCGACTTCGACATCTTCTCGCCCCTGCTGAACAGGAAGCCATGGGCATAGACCCGCTTCGGTAGCGGGATCCCGGCCGACAGCAGGAAAGCCGGCCAGTACACCGCATGGAAGCGGATGATGTCCTTGCCGATGATGTGCACGTCGGCAGGCCAATAACGCCAGTTGTTGTCGCTCTCGTCGGGGAAGCCGACGCCGGTGACGTAGTTGGTGAGCGCGTCGACCCAGACATACATCACGTGCTCTTCGTCCCCGGGCACCTTGACGCCCCAGTCGAACGTCGTGCGCGAAATCGAAAGATCGCGCAGGCCGCCTCGGACGAAGCTCACCACCTCGTTCTTGCGGGAGTCGGGGCCGATGAAATTGGTCTGCGTCTCGTAGAGCTTGAGCAGCCTGTCCTGATAGGCCGACAGGCGGAAGAAGTAGCTCTTCTCCTCGACCCATTCGACCGGCGTGCCCTGCGGTCCGAGCCGCACGCCGTCGTCGTTCAGGCGCGTCTCGTCCTCGGCGTAATAGGCTTCGTCGCGCACGGAATACCAGCCGGCATAGATGTCGGCATAGATATCGCCGTTCGCCTCCATGCGCCGCCAGATCTCCTGGCTGGAGCGATGATGCTGCTCCTCGGTGGTGCGGATGAAGCGGTCGAACGACACGTTGAGGCGCTCGTCCATTTGCTTGAAACGGCCGGCATTGCGGGCCGCGAGCTCCGAGACGGACATTTTTTCGCTGGCCGCGGTCTGAACCATCTTCTGGCCGTGCTCGTCGGTGCCGGTCAGGAAGAACACATCCTTGCCGTCGAGTCGCGCGAAACGCGCCAACGTATCGGTCGCGATCGCCTCATAGGCGTGGCCGATGTGAGGACTGCCATTGGGATAGGCGATCGCGGTCGTGATGTAGAAGACGTTGTCCCGCGCGGGCACGGCCACGGCCACGGGCGTGGTGGCCTGCGGCGCTGCGACGGACTTCGGTGCGGGCGGGGCCTTGGGCTTCGATGCATTGGGCTTCACAGCCTTCGGCGGCGTGGCGACAGGAGCTAATGTGGTGGTCACGGCAGGCGCAGCCACCCTCGCCGTCTTGGCTATCTTCTTCGCCGGGGTCTTGTTCTTCGCCGTAGCCTTGTTTTTTGCCGAAGTCTCGTTCTTCGCCGAAGCCTTGGCTGGCTTTTTGGTCGCTGTCTTCACCGTCTTCTTGGCAACGACCTGCTTCTTCGCTGCCTTCTTTGCCGTCTTCGCGGTGCTCTTCTTCCCGTTTTTTTTGGCAGCCGTCTTTTTGGTCTTGGTGGCTTTCTTGACGCTCTTGGGAGCTTTGCGCGCGCGCGCCTTCACGGCCTTCTTCGTGGCTTTCTTGACGGCTTTTGTGGCAGCCTTCTTCTTGCTGCTCTTGCCCTTGGCGGTTTTCTTAGCTCGCGCTGCCACGACGAATTCCTTTACCGGCTTCTCGAAATTTGGAAACGAACTTGCGTTAGTTTATTGTCTTGAGCATGATCCCATCGGGAAAACCGCTGCACACTTTTCCGGATCATGCTCTAGCGTGTTGCGTCCGCCAGCCAGCCGAACACCGAGAAAACCAAGGGCTTTCGCTCCAGATTGTAGGTTTCGGTGTCGCGCGCGGCGCGGACGATCTTTTCCCATACCTCAGCTAGGCGCGCAAGGCGCGGCAGGTTCTGGTTGGCGTCGGCCTCGTCGGTGTGCAGGCGTTCCGCGATCCAGCGATCGATGCCGTCGATGAAGGCGGCAAGGGCAACGCGGTCACTGGTGCCGAGCGATTCGCCGAGCGTGTGCAATTCGCGCGGATCGACCTGCGGCAGTCGCGCCAGCAGCGCGGCCGTGCGCTGCTGGAGCTTCAGGGCGTCACCGCCGAGCAGCGTCAGCGCCCGCGCGACGCTGCCCTCGGACGCCTCCGCCGCCTCGCGCAACGCCGGATCATTCGGGTCGAGATCGGCGGCGGTTGCGGCTGCAGCAATCACGTCGTCGGTTGCGAGCGCGCGCAGGCGCAGCTTGCGGCAGCGCGACTGAATCGTGGCGAGCACGCGCGCCGGCGCGTGGCTCACCAGCAGGAACAGCGATTGCTGCGGTGGTTCCTCGAGAATTTTCAGCAGCGCGTTGGCGGCATTCGGATTGAGCTCGTCGACAGTGTCGACGATGCAGACGCGCCAGCCTTCGGCCGCTGCGGTCGAGCCGAAGAAGCCGATCGTCTCGCGCGTCTCGTCCACGGTGATGACGGTGCGCATGACGCCGCGGTCGTTGGCGGTGCGCTCCAGCGTCAGCAGGCCACCATGCGAGCTCGCCGCAACCTGCCGCGCCACGGCGTCATCAGGATTGATGGCGAGGTCTTCGGCGCGCTGCACCGAGGGTGCCAGCGGCTGGCTGTGAGCGAGCACGAAGCGCGCCATCCGATATGCCAGCGTCGCCTTGCCGATGCCTTGCGGCCCGCCAATCAGCCAGGCATGCGGGATGCGCCCACTGCGATAGGCGGCGAGCAGCGCGGTCTCGGCCTCGCGATGGCCGAACAGAACGCCCGTCTCGCGCGGATGAGACATGGCGGTTTCGCGCTCGGTCTGACGCGGGCTCATATGGACACCACCGATGCCGGCGTCGGAAGCAGGCGATCACGCAGCGCGGTCCAGATGCGTCCGGCAACCGTGTCGGGATCGGAATTGGCGTCGATCAGCACGCAACGCGCAGGATCGTCCGCCGCGATCTTGCGATAGGCCTCGCGCAGGCCCTGGTGGAAACCGAGCTTCTCGGCCTCGAACCTGTCTGGCGTGCCGCTGCCGCGGCGTGCGGCCGCGCGCTGCAAGCCGATCTCGACCGGCAGGTCGAGGATGATGGTGAGGTCCGGCTTGAGATCGCCGATCGTGACCCGCTGCATCGCGTTGATCAGCGCCGCCGGCACCTGGCCGAGGCTGCCCTGATAGGCCCGCGTCGAGTCGGCGAAGCGGTCGCACAGCACCCAGGTGCCCTGGTTGAGCGCGGGCTGGATCAGGGTGCGGACATGGTCATCGCGGGCCGCCGCGAACAGCAGCGTCTCGGCTTCGGGTCCGAGCAGCTTGCCCATGCCTGACAGCACCAGATGCCGCATGATCTCGGCGCCCGGCGAGCCGCCCGGTTCGCGCGTGACGAGGATACGCATCCTCGCCGCCTTGAGGCGATCAGCGAGCTTCTTGATCTGGGTCGACTTGCCCGTGCCCTCGCCGCCTTCAAAGGTGACGAAACGCCCGCGTCCGGACGGCCACTTTACCGCGCTTTCACTCATGATCAGAGCTTCTCGGCGCCCGCACGGAACATGCCGATCACAAGCTCGCTGGCGCCGTCGATCGCACGGCGCACGGTCGAGCCGGTGCCGATCGCGTCAGCGGCATAGACCGGCGTCTCCACCGCGATGTTGCCGCTGCGCCAGACCCTGACCAGCCCGACCTTCTGCCCGGCCTCGACCGGCGCGCGCACCGGACCGCTATAGACGACGCGCGCAATCAGCTTGTCGCTGCCGTTCTTGTGCACCATCACTTTCACGGGCGTCTTGGCCACCAGTTTCACCGAGCGGCTCTCGCCGCCGAACACCTTGGCGTAGCCGACGGGCTGATCGGCCGCGATCAGCGTGCGGGTCTCGAAATTGCGAAAACCCCATTCCAGCATCTTCTTGGCTTCGGTCGCGCGATCTTCGGGGTCTTCCAGCCCGTTGATGACGACGATCAGCCGCGTGCCGTTCTGGACCGCTGAGCCGACCATGCCGTAGCCACCTTCCTTGGTGTAGCCGGTCTTCAGACCGTCGGCGCCTTCCATGGAATTGAGCAGCGGATTCCGGTTGGGCTGGCGGATCTTGTTCCAGGTGTATTCCTTCTCGCCGAACAGTTTGTAGAATTCGGGGAAGTCGAGAATGATGTGCCGGGCAAGGATGCCGAGCTCGCGCACCGTCATCTTGTTGGCGGGGTCGGGCAGACCGTTGGAATTGCCGAAGGTCGATTTCGTCAGGCCAAGCTCACGGGCGCGCTTGGTCATGAAGTCGGCGGCGAAAATCCGCTCGTTGCCCGCCATGGCTTCGGCGAGCGCAATGCAGGCGTCGTTGCCGCTCTGGATGATCGCCCCGTGCAGGAGATCGTCGACTGTGACCTTGCTGTTGATCGCGGCGAACATGGTTGAGCCGCCGGAGGGCGCGCCGCCCCTGCGCCAGGCGTTCTCGCTGATCCGGTATTCGTCGGTCAGCTTGATGTCGCCCTTCTTGATCGCGTTGAAGACGACCTCGGCGGTCATCAGCTTCATCATGCTGGAGGGCGCGCGCAGCTCGTCGGCGTTCTTCTCGAACAGCACGCTGCCGCTGGAGGCCTCGATCAGGATCGCGGTCGGGGCGTCGCCGTCGAAGCCGGAATCATCTGTTTTCTTAGCGCCCTGGACGCTCTGGTTGGCCGCGTAGAGCGCTCCGCCCCAGCCGATGGTCGCCACCAGAGCCGTCGCGATCAGCCCGCGCGCCAGCGCTCCGGCGGTGAGCCGGGTGCGCCCAAACGAGGAAAGATGAAATTCCATGGCCAAGCCCTGAGAGCGGCGTTCTAACAGTTGGAGCCGGTGCGAACAACACGGGGTGGCCGCTTGTCCCGAGATTGCACGATTCTCGTCCGGCCCCTATCGTGGCACCTCAGATTTTCTGACCAAACCCCTGAAACAAGGCGGAAAAGCGATGTCCTCCACCCGCGTGATCAAGGCCAACGGGATCGACCTGTTCATCCGCGAAGCCGGTCAGGGGCCGCTGGTGGTGCTGTGCCACGGCTGGCCGGAACTCTCCTACTCCTGGCGCCACCAGATCCCGGCGCTGGCGCAGGCCGGGTTTCGCGTCGTCGCCCCCGACATGCGCGGCTATGGCCAGAGTTCAGCGCCGCCCGAAGCGACGGCCTATTCGATCTTCGACACAGTCGGCGATATCGTCGGCCTCGTGCAGGCGCTTGGCGAGACCAAGGCCATGGTGGTCGGCCACGACTGGGGTGCACCGGTGGCCTGGCACGCGGCGCTGTTCCGGCCTGACATCTTCACGGCGGTCGCCGGCCTAAGCGTGCCGCCGCCGTTCCGCGGTCGCGGCAAGCCGCTCGACCTTCTGCGCCAGGGCGGCATCACCAATTTCTATTGGCAGTATTTCCAGGCGCCCGGCGTTGCCGAAGCCGAGTTCGAGCGTGACGTCGCGCGCACCATGCGCATCGTGCTCGGCGGGCGCGGCCTTGCCGATCCCTCTGCGGCCATGTTCGTGCAGGAGGGCAAGGGATTCCTCGGCCACGGCAACCCGGAGGAGCCTTTGCCGGCCTGGCTCACCGAGACTGACCTTGCCTACTTCACCGAAACCTTCCGCAAATCCGGTTTTCGCGGCGGGCTGAACTGGTATCGCAACCTCGATCGCAATTGGGAGCTGACGGCGCCGTGGCAGGACGCGCAAATCCACCAGCCCTCGCTCTTCATTGCCGGTTCGAAAGACGCCGTCATCACCGGCCTGATCGGAGCCAAGCGCGTCAACGAGCTCGTGCGCGTGCTGCCCAATTTGAAGCGAAAGCTGATCATCGAGAGCGCCGGCCATTGGGTCCAGCAGGAGCGGCCGGACGAGGTGAATGCGGCGCTGGTGACCTTCCTGAAGGAAAGCGCGGCTCAGTAGAGGCCGCGGCCGCTCAGGATGCCCCGGGCCTCGGCAGCGCCGTCCGAGGCGTAGGCGCCGGACGGTGCGCTCTCGGTCGCATAGCGGCCGTCCCCGTCATAGGACACGGCGTGAGCGTTCTGAAGCGCCCGGCCCCGGTTGCGGCTCGAGGCCGACATTTCCGAGGTCGCACTGAGTGAAGCCATGTCGGCGGAGGTGTTGCCGAGATTATAGGGCCGTCCCTCCGGCGTCGGAACTTCGCCGCGCATGGCGCCGCGGTTCGACGACGGCAGCTCCGGCACGAAGGGTCTCGCGGAGGCGACCCGGACCATCGAGGGTGACGGCGCCGGGGTCCCGGTGCGCAAGGTGGCCATCAACTGGCGGTCGTCGGAGCCTTCCAGCGGCGCCCGGCCGACATATTCGACACGAACCTTGGCGATGCCATTGCCTTTGAATTCCAGCAGTTCGGCGGCCTTGTTCGAGACGTCGATGAGCCGGTTGCCATGATAGGGCCCGCGGTCATTAACGCGGACGATCAGCGACTTGCCGTTCGAGACGTTGGTCACCCGCGCATAGGACGGCATCGGCAGGGTCGGATGCGCCGCGGTCAGCGAGCCCATGTCGAACACTTCGCCATTGGCGGTCAAGCGGCCGTGGAAGTCGTCGCCGTACCAGGACGCCATGCCCTCGGCACGGTAGTTGACGTCCTCTTCGGGCACATAGGTCCGGCCACCTACCACATAGGGCTTGCCGACGCGGTAGGCGCCGCCGCCCTTTGGGACCGGATCACCCAAAGCCACGACCCGGGGGCTCGAGGACACGCCGTATTTCGGATCGACCCGGCTGGCGAATTTGTTGGAGGACGCGCAATTGGCGAGCGCAAGGCAGGTCGCGACCGCCGCAGCAGCGCGCGCGGCCCGCAAAACCGAATCTGAACGTCGGATCCCCATTCGCCCCAAATACCACTTTGCCGGAGGCGTACCTAACCCGCTTTGGCTACGGGGCAGCGCTATCCGGTCCTTTGCTCCGAGGCGGCCCACCACCGCATCGGAAGTGGTAACGATAACGCAACCCGAACACGGCGGAAATGGGGAGCGCACAGCGTTCACGCCGGGATGGTAAACGGGGCGTATGCGTTCGCCCCGTTGAACTACGGGGCGCGGGCGCCCTGCTCCGTGCCACGGCCGGACATTCTGTTGCGCCAAATCCTCACTCCACCCCCATTGTCGCGCCGCTCACTGGAATTCTTTTGACTGTGCAAGGCCGCCCGCGTTTTCTCGCGTGCAGGGCGGAATGGAATGAGACGATGATCGAGACGGTTTCGGCACTGATGGGTTTGGTAAGCGCGGGGATCTTCCTGGCCCATGCGTTTGAAGGTTACCGCACGAGGGCCTGAGGCACTCGCGCGGACGGCAAGCATCACCCTTTCAAGACGGCGCGTTCGGACATTTTTAATCGATCCGATCGAGCATCGCAGACGAGAGCGGCAGGTGTCCCATGCGCAACCATGACCTCGTATCCCATGACCTCGTATCCGGCGGCTTCCTGGCATTGACCGCCGGCGGTTTGGTCCTGCTGTGCTCCAGCCTCGTGGCATTGGCCTTCGCATGAGCAGCCCGGCACTTCCCGACAAATACGCTTACCGCAGTCCAAGCAGCGAGCGCCGATAGAGACTGTCACGGGCTTCGCTCAGGCAGACGAAGCTGCCGTCAAAACCCTGGCCGTACCGCTTCTGGCCTTTGCCGTAGTAGATGCCTTTTCTGAAATCGAGCCAGACCACCCGGTCGTGCGGGCAATGACGCTGCGCCTGCGCCTCGTAGCGAAATGGCGTCAGCGGCGTGGCCGATACCTCAGCGGCGCTGCAGCCGACCAGGATCGCAGCAGCGAGCGCGATCACGCCGGGCCATTTGCCGAGGCTGCTGCAAGATGCTCCGCAGGATAGTCCGCAAGCCACCACCCGCCTCCCGATCCCAGCCGTCGAGGGCCGGCTTTGTTTCACTTATCCGCTTCGAGCTGCTGTAGCACGTGGTGCATGCATTCCTGAAGCTTGGCTGCGACCTGGTCGCGCGCGACGCCTTTGGCGGCAAGATCGCCTGCCACCTTGTCGAGGATCTCGTCCATCGACTGGTTCTCGAGATGGTCCGTCACCAGCGCCGTCGCGTAGCCGGCTGCGGCATCGCCGCTGAGGCCGAGCTGGGTTGCGGCCCAGAGCCCGAGCAGCTTGTTGGACCGGGCCGTGGCCTTGAACATGAGCTCCTCGTCGTGGACGAATTTGGCCTCGAAGCCCTGCTCGCGCTTGTCGAACGTGGTCATGGTCAGCTCCATTGTCGTTTTCGCTGATCGGGATCGGACTGGCTGGAAGCGAACGTCTCCGCGGTTCAAATCAGGATCATCTGAAGCTTCCGGCGGAAGCCAAATGCCGTCAAGCCCGCTGGGCGTGCCGACCGGGCGTGCGCAGGACACAGACCAGCTCCACGCCAGCCAGTTCTGCTAGGCAGGGATGTTTACCGTTCATTAAGCAGACTCAGCGCCGCATGGCCGGGGGACATCGAGAGCTGACGCATGAACAAAGAACTGCGGGAGTTTCGACGGCTTGAACGGGTCTGCCTGGAGCAGGCAGCCCTCTCCACCATGGACCTCGCGCGAAGCGGGTTGCTCAAGGTCGCTGACGATTGTCGCGTCGCAGCCGAAGCGATTGAGGCACAATCGCCTCGCAGACCTTTCGCAACTGCCGTTCAGGCGCTGAAGCAGGCGTTGAGCGTGACGCGCGTCCCTCACCGGCACTAAGGACAGCGCTCGCGGGCAAGGACATCTTTGAGGGGGCGACCGCGTGCGGTCAGCCCTTCGCTTCCGTCTGTTCACGTGCCAACCGTTCGGCCCTCAGCCGTTCCTTGTTGGCATAAAACGCCTTCTGCGCCGCCTCATGATCGCGCATGGCTTTTTCGGCTTCGATACGGCGTGTCGCATCGCGCGCCTGCCGCTGTTCGGGGGTCAAGGGCTTGCGCCGGTAGGAAATGTCTTCCGTCATGGCCAGATAACGCGGAGGTCAGGAAAGGGTTCCCCTGGTCCCGCCGGGCGGCACGTTGGGCCGACTGTACAAATGTGCGAAAACAACCCCATGCACAGTAGCCAAGTGCTTCTGCAGATAGCACTTTTTCATCGCGCTGACGGTGCGTTCGACTCGGCTGGGATCTCGATGTCGGCAATAACAGGTAAATGGTCTGAATAGGCCCTCGCCCCTTCGTCGGTCCAAACCTTCCCGATCGGGCTGTCGGACGTCGCATAAATCCGGTCAAGCCGCAGCAGCGGCAGATGCGACGGGAAAGTTCGCAGCCGCGTACGGTTCGGGCAGACCTGCGCCAGCACGCGCCGCACCGATTTGATCCAGAACCAGTCGTTGAAATCCCCGAGGACGACGGTCCTTGCAGGTTTCACCAGGCTCACCAGCGCCCGAGCTTGCGCGTGACGCTCGTGGATGCTCAAGCCGAGATGCGTGGCCACCACACGGACATCGCCGACCGGCGTCAGCAGTCCCGCGGCGATCGCTCGGCGCGGCTCGCGCTCACGATACGATACGTCGACGATCTCGGGGGGGCCGGAGAATGGGAAGCGGCTCAGGAGCGTCTGGCCGTATTCACCATCGGCCGTGACGATCGACTTGGCGTGAACACGGTGATCGCCGACGACACTCGCCAGCTTCGCAAACGGATCGTCCGATCGGGATCGCGAATCCACCTCCTGAAGCGCGACGACATCGGGAGCCCATTTGCGAATGATGGAACAGATACCCTCGAGATCGAATTTCGGATTGAGATTGAAGGTGCCATGCACATTCCATGTCATGAAGCGCATCAGCGCCTCCCGGCGAGCCACGTCGCGACGAATTGCGCGCCTGCGCAGATCGCGAGCCAGCCCAGGAACGCCAGTGCGAGCAGCAATATGTTGAGCCAAGACGCATTCCTGGCGAGATCTGCGATCTGAGCACCCAAAACGGCCATGGCGAGAATGCCGGGCGTCATGCCGAGCAGCGTTCCGACCAGGAAGTCACGCAGCGGCAGCGTGCTCGCGCCAGCCACGACATTCACCACCGAGAACGGCGCGATCGGAATCATCCGGATGATGACGACAGCCAGAATGCCCTTGCCGACAACACGCTCCTGGATGCGCGCGATACGTCGTCCGAGCAAACGCTGGAGGCGTTCGCGGCCGAGTGCCCGACCAATTGCAAAGAGGACAAAGGCGCTGAGCACGACGCCCGTCATGGCGGTGACGAAGCCCAGCCACGGCCCCAGTGCGGCAGCAGTTGCCGCAATGAGCACGAGAACCGGAAACACGACCAACCCGCCGACGACGAAAGCTGCAATCGCGAATGGCGGCCCCCAGACGGACTGCGAGTAGGCAGACAGCAACGTCGACATTCGGCCCGCGTCGGCAAAATCGCTCAAGGACGTGTATGACCAGGCCATCGCCAGTCCAAAAAGCGCCACGGCTATCGATACCATCCCGATGATCGTCTTCGTGTTCCACATGCGAGATGCCGCCCGCTCCAGATGAAGAGGCCGCTCAGGATCCGCCACGGGCTGAACCATTGTGGCCAGAGTGCTGGTCAGCACCGAGGATTCCACGTCCCGCAGGGCCTTCGTCCCCCTGGCCTTAGAGACGTCGTCCAGGAGCGCAAAAAGACGATCCTCGTTTTGCGCGACGGCCTGTTCATCGAGACCGCAGAAATGGCCGATGAGGCGACGGCGGACCGAGGCGATGAAATTTCGATGCTCGTCTGAGGCGGCTTCAAAGATCAGGTCACACTCGCTGTCGGCGCCCATCGATCGATTGTTCAGATTGGCCGAACCGATCCGCAAGATCCGATCGTCGACGACCATGAGCTTGCTGTGCACCATCACGGCCGATTCCGTATCCCCCGTCCGCGACACCGGGTAGACGAAGCGAATGCGATCGGCGACGCCGGCCGAACTGAAGCAGTCGATGAAAGCGCCCCGGCCGTTCTGCATGGCCTGGGATTCCAGCCACGAGGAATGCAGTTTCGGCGTGACGACCACAACCCGAAGCGAAGGCACGCGCAGCATCTGCTCCGCCAATTCGCGCGCGATCTTGGTGGCGCTGGTGAACTGGTTCTCGATGTACACGAAGCTCGTCGCGGACCGGATTGCTGCGATCAACGAGCGTTCGACCTCATGAGTGCCAGCACCTGCGGGAAAGACGACCTCGGTCCTGGCGATACCCACGGGCAAGTGCTCGGCCTGCACCGGCACCGTCTCCGGCCACCGAATGCCCTTCCGTACGCGCCGATCATCAGGCTGTCGGCCTGCCGCGCGCCAGCGTTGCTCCACGAGGTCGAACAGCCACGCCGCCGCGTCGCCGTCGACCAGGCATTGAACATCATGAAACGGCAGATATGGCTTGCCCTGGGGATCACAGCGCGAGGCGTGAGCGGCGCGATGATCACTGGTGTCCCAGCGCCTGATCGTCAGATCGAGCCCGCCGACGAACGCCAGTGAGCCGTCGACACAGACGATCTTCTGGTGTTGGGCGGACCCGAATGGAAGCGTGGCATCCAGGTGAAACCGGACGCGGCCATCTGTGTCGGCGGTAAACTTGGCCGCGGAATTCCATTCCCTCTCGGAGGCGTAGAACGAGACGAAGTCCCAGACGAGAATGTTGATCCGCAAGGTGGGACGTCGTTGGACCAGCGCGCGCAGCAATGGGCCGAGCTGTTCCGGCAAGCCATCCTCCGCTCGTCCGGACTCGCCGACCAGCCTGGTCTCGCTATGGATATCCCACCCGACGATATAAACGAGATCCTGCGCCTGCAGCAGGGCCTGCCGCAGGGCCGCGAAATAAGCGGCGGCATCGTTCAGAACCGCCACGCGCCGCGCCTCGCAGCGCCGCCAGACGGTGTCGCCGGGGATCAGGGTCGATGAGCTCTGAAGCAGGGAGACCTCGCAAATTGCGTTCGCGTTGAAACGCATTGAACGCGCAAGGGGTTCCCCAACTCAGCCCCGGGAGTCACTGTTCAGCGTGTGCGGATTCCGGCGCCCACAGTCTCCCCTCGCCGCTACTTGGTTCGGACCGTCTTTGCACCTGCGCCTTTCAAGGCGTCCGCGATCTTCTCGGGCGCGTCGCCGTGGAAATCCACGGAGACCTCGATCGGGCCTTCCAGCTTCTGATGCCCCTCCGGCGCAGGCGCGGCCTTGGCGTCAGGACCGGCCGGGCGTGTCCCCGATGTGTTCGCGCCACCGACGGCCTGGACGAAGACGTCGCTTCGCGGCACGCCGCATTCCTGCACGACATGCTCAACCGCAAGCTCGGCGCCGCGCCGCGTGTCGAATTCTCCGATGATCGTGCTTTCCAAGGGCGCCCTCCGTTGCTGGACCAGCGAACAACAGGCCAGCGAGGGCGAGGTTCCTGAACGCGCGAGCGTTTAAAACCGAACGATCCCCAACATAAAAAGCAGCGCGAGAGTGATCAATCCGGAGACCAGCAGCGAGCCGAGGCATCCCAGCCGGTTCGAGAAAAAGAAGAACATGCGTTGCCCATCCCATAGCTTCGTGCCGGGCTAAGTTCTCCCATTCGACAGCGTTCCTGGCGGCGTTTTGGGACGCGCGAACAAGAATCAATCCAAGGACCAATCCAAGAACCAATCATTGCGCGCGACGTTGAGTCCGCGATGTCAGACGCTTTTGATTATCTCCGAGCGCACGCGGTCCGGGCCCTTTGCAAGGCCCGGGCGATGCCGCGCGGACGCATGAAACATCTGCAAACCATCGTGGCCCGGATCTACCACCTGCTGACCAAGGAGGCTGCGTACGGGCCGAACCTGCAGCATATGGACGACTTCCGGGCAGCCCAGAAGCTCGAGAAGTCCATCGACTGAACTGCGATGACGGTGACGCTGCACGGCCTCGCCCGACGCGTTCAACTCCGTTTGCAAGCTGTCCCCGCCTGCGACTCGCCAAGCCCGGGATTGATGGCGAGCGACGCTCCGGCGGCGCCGCCGGCTTCATAGGCCGTCATCGACACCATCCGGCTGGCGCTGCGCTGGGTCCGCATCTTCAGGTCGAGCTTGTCAAATTCTGCATCGACCACCGACGCCTTGAGAACCACGAGCCCGCGACCGGAGCTTTCGTTGACCTGATCGCGACTGGCCTTGATCGCCAGCAGCCTATCCGCGATTGAGGCGACCATGCCGAGCGCGAAGGAGGCATTGGCCAGGTGCCGCTCCTGGTGCCGGAACCCAGAGTAGTCGACCGAGGTCTTGAAGCGGCCGAGCTCAGTGCGCACGGCGCCGTCGATCAACTCAGCCAGATAATGCGCGACCTCGATATCCGCGCCGAGACCGAAGAACACATAGCGGTTTTCGCCGGCCGGGCTCTTCTCGCGCCAGACCCGACAATCGCAGAAACGAGCGATCGCGCCGATGCAGTCGCCCAGCGGAATGCGCTTCTTACGAAAAGTCTCGTAGACCCTCCGTTCGCATGGCGAAGCCCGCAGTTCCACGTCCGAGAGCGACAAATCGTGGCGATCCAGCAGCTCGGCAACCTTGGCGGCGGCAGACAGCGCCTCGTCCTCGGTGCAGCCATTGGCGATCGTCTTGGCGCGCAACGCCTGAATGCGGAGTTTCAGCTTGTCGAGCGCGGCTGGATTGGAGGTCTGATGCACTGATTACCTGTCCGGGTAAACCCGACGTATAGAACCCGGTCGGATAGACTGGCGGAAGGGGTGTCTTGTCAACTGTATTGATCTTCGACGCTTTTTCGAACGGACCTCGCTCTCCATCTACCGTGCGGTGCACGACCTCGCCGCACTTGATCGTAACATGCAGAGACGAGGCTTCACTCCAATCGACGCTCTCGCTCAAATTCTACCGCAACTGACAGATCACCGTTCGGAAGCAGACCACCACAAGCCGAACGAGGTTGCGCCTTGGCTTTGGCGGCTGCGTCGTGTTCACAGTATTTCGAGCTTGCAGTCAGCGGGCTTTGATCCCTGCGCTTGCTGAGGTTAGTCGCGGCAGACTGGTGCATTGAAAGACGCAGTGATCAAGGCCGTCGATCGGTTTTGTGCCGCGACACATTCCTGAAGGGACTAGCTTCGCTGTTAAGGTTTAGCGGTCAGGTTAACTCCGGCGAACGTTTTGCTGAGAGCGTCCAATTCGATATGACCTCGAGCAGAGGAATATTCGAATGTCCACTAGAACCGCATTTCAAACTGCAGATGCAGACGAGCCCCACAACTTTTTCGATATCGCCATTCCCCTCACCTTCAGCGCTGTAGCCGTCCTGGCAACAGCTGTTTCGCTGGAGGCGATTGGGTTCATCGCTTGGCAGCCAGCCACCTTTTTGGTTGCCTATATCTTTGGCTGACGCGATTGGCTGGCATGAGCGAGTTCGAAGGCCTATCTGACCAGTTCATTCTGCGGATGCACGAGTTCATCCGCCAAGAGGTGCAAGCAGATAGGCTAGCCGGCACGCGTTTTGTCGGATTGCCAGCGAGGCTGCGCGCGGAGGCTCTTGCACGCGAAATCGAGCGGCGCGGTTTGTTTTGCACGGCAATTGACTGGCCTCAGCATCTTGAGCCTGGAGCGGACAAATACGCGCCGACCATTGGACACCGGAAGACGATCTAAAAGGCTCTCGCCTAGCGGCCTCGGTCTAACCAGTCCCCGGCCCCTCTGAGCCGGGGCCGTCTCTCCATGAGACTACCGCTAGGTTGGCGCCTCGCGCAGCTAACTCCCGGTCCAAATCTTTCAGGCGCCCGAGCAGGTTCTCGACGATCTCCATGCAATCGGAAGGTCCCAACGATTGCACGCCGCGCGCCGCTAGCTCGCGCTCCAACATGGCGGCTATAATGATTTGAATGCTCACAAATTCTCCGCCGGCTTCGCCCCAGAGACGGTACGGCTCAACTTAAAAATGGGTTTCGCTAAAGCGAAAGGCCGCAGGGTGGTTCCAGCCCCCACTGCGGCCATCCCGGGCAAATTAGAAACTGGTACTTAAATCTCGCCGGTGTTCTCACAGTAGAACACCGTGTTCCGAATAAGGATTCCGTAAGACTACCGGAATTCCAAGCGGCCCAGATTGTCACCCGGAAGATGAAATGGCACCGGTTCCTTACCAGCCCCATGCTCCCGGCTGCGGATCAGAGCGCCGGGAGCGACGCTAGGCGGTACGTAGACTTCCCATATTCCGGGGGGGCGCTACTGCCACAGCCGGCGCGTGATGTTGAACAACGCCGCAAGCGGGACGCCCACCAAGACACCCAGCATGCCGTACGACGTGACCAGCAGCGCAGCACCAAGCGGCCCCGCGCTTGTCGCAAATCCATAGGCTGCGCCTAAGCCTCCCAGCGTCCCGGCAAAGACGACCATGTTGCGGTCGTTGCGCGCCTCGACGTTATAGATCGGGGGCCTTTTGCGGTGAAGAATGGGAGGACCGAACGGCACCTTCGAGCCGCAATTTGGACAGGCCGACGCACTCGCTGGCACCGGGTGGTCGCAGTCGTGGCAATCGATCAGCTTTTTGGTCCTTCCCATGCTGCAAATCGTAGCGGCGGGGCGGTCAGTCCACAAGTTCGGCAGCTACTCCCAGCACACGTCCTGCATGAACACTGCAGGGCCGCTCTGATCCCCTCGCATTCCCCGCGTTAGACCGGCGTTGAAAACCTGCGCGCGCGCCGCACGGAAGGTTCGGGACCTTTCTCGCCGACCATGGCATGTCCACTCGGCGCCGAACTGGTGCCGCTTGCGAACATGGGAATGGAGTGGCCGCCCGTTCTGGCGCTGAGAGCGGCACCAGACCACGTGGGCACGCTGCCGGAGCCCGCGCTGCCACCAAGCGCAAGCAACGAACCCAGCCGTTTTAGATCAAGCGCTTCTTCGACACAAAAAGACGTATCAGGACACCGTCGGACGAGGAGGTGGCGGAAGGGGCGCCCGATCAATCGTCTTGAAATTGCTCGACTCTTTCGAGCGCGTCGCGAGCGATCTACGGTCCTATCCACGGCGAATTTCGCAGCCTCACGACCGTAGTTTTCGGCCATCTCAAGCAGTGCATCGGCCTCGCCGGGCACCCTGCTCTCCTCCGCCAGGTCGCGACGCAGACGCTCCATGTACGCGAGCTCGTCGACGTCGTGCTGATGGCGACCCATGCGGCCGATCAGACTTCGGCCGGTTCCTGTTTGCAAGTGGGCGGCGCTATCTCAACGCCTTGTCACGCGCCGCGTTCAAGCTCGGTTCGTCAAGAAGGAGCGAAGCCCTGGAAAGACGTAGGAGGCTTGATCGATCGCACCGACATCTGTAGCCAGTCATCATGGGGAAAGAGCACAAGCTTGAGGGACTACAGGCCGCTCGGGCGCTCGCCGCGCTGTCCGTGGCTTATTTCCATTCCTACGTCGCGGTGCGCGGAGCGTTTCCGGAAACCGCGTGGATGCCCATCCCATGGCTCAAGCAGTGGGGCTTCCTCGGGGTGAACCTGTTCTTCGCGATCTCTGGCTACGTGATTTGCCTAGTCGTCGCAAAACCCTCGTTCACGGTCGCGAGCTTCGCACTGAAGCGCGCCTTCCGTCTCTATCCGATGTACTGGATCGCCATTGCGGCCGTGCTGGGGTTGATTGCCTCGGGCAAATACGCGCCCCAAGCCGCATCGCACGTTCTGTATTCGATGACGCTGCTGCCACAGGCCGGCGCATCGGCCTACGACCCGAGCTGGACACTCGAGCGCGAGATCGTGTTCTATGCGCTGGCTGCTGCAGTCGTCCCAATTGCGGGCGTCGGCGGACTGGCGACCGCGCTCGCAACGCTCGCCGCGACAGGCTGGTACCTTGGCAATCCGTGGTCGTTTCATTTGGTCTCGACGACGCAGGCGGACTTCCTAGCCGGTGTCGTCGTTTTCCTCGCCCGCGGCGTGGTCGTCCGCGCCGGAAGCACGCTGCCGCTGATCGCGGGCGTTGCTCTGCTGATCTGGACGCGCAGTCACGATTTCATATTTTCGGTGCCGCTCTCGATGGCGCTGATCCTTGCTGGTTTGGCCACTCTCGAACTGCCCTGGCGCCGACGCCCGCTCAGCTGGCTAGTTGCTGCAGGCGACGCGTCCTACTCGATCTACCTGTTGCACTACATCGTGTTCCTGACGGCCTCCATAGTCGGCGGCCAGTGGTTACCTTTCGCTTTGCCGGCGTGGAGCTGCGAAATCTGGCGCTTCGCGACTCTGCTCGCCTGCTGCCTTCTTTCATATTTCACATGGATAGCAATCGAGCGCCCGATGATCCGTCTGAGCGAGCGGTTGAGCAAACCGCGGGTTTTGACCGAGCAGCTTGCGTAGTTTGGTTGGCGCGTTGCCTCGCTTTCGACACCCACTACGCGCAGTGGCTCGCGACCGCCTCGACCTACTAAATCGATTATTTGCGGAGGACTTACTGACGGCGCGGTCATACCGTCTCACAGCGTCGCGATGCTCGACGATACGGACGAACGTCGGGTCCCCGCTCCGCGCGGGCGTGAGGTACATCCGGCCGGCATAGAGCACTTGGACCGGCTGCTTCCCCGCTCGCTCCTCCGGAGTGCCGTTCTTGGAGCGGCGGGGCTTCCCGGAGTGGGCCCCGCGGCTGACGCTGTAGGAAGCGCCTTCACCTCGGCGACGTTCTCAGGAGGCAAGCCCGGGCGAACCACGGTGCGCGTGGGAAGTGCGATGATGTTGGACATGGTAGTGGTGCTCGCGGTTTGAACCGGCTTCTGAAGGCCGGGCGCCAGCGGGATACAATGTACTGGCGGAAGGGGTGGGATTCGAACCCACGGTACCCTTGCGGGCACGCCGGTTTTCAAGACCGGTGCCTTAAACCACTCGGCCACCCTTCCAAACCCGGAGTGGCTGTCGCTTAACGTAGTCGACGGCGCATGGCAACGCGAAGTTGGCGCCCGTCCCCTTCTCCGGCATCGGATCTGTCAGGCGAGCGTCAGCCTGTTCCCTTACCCTATGCCCTCTCGGCAATCCCGGACACTGGCGACATCTCCCAAGGCGTCGCCGGTTGCGAGGCCCGGTTTGGAGTCGCTTCCGTTTCCGGGCATCATTTGCCGGCTGCAAAGAAAAGCGGCGCCCCCGAGGGAGCGCCGCTTGAATTCTGCGTTGTTGCTCTAGCTCAGTAGCCGCCGCAGGACGCACACCCCATCTGCACCGGGGCGTAATACGAATACCCCGGCTGGACCATCTCGACGCGCTGGCGCGTGGCGTATTGGGGCGGAATGCGCTCGTACTGGACGCTCGGCGGCGCCACCATCACGGTCTGCGGCACCATCACGGTGCGGTACTGCGCCGGCGCGCGGTGCGCCACGACGGAGCCCGGCGACACCATCACAGTCTCGTCGACAGTTCGGTATTGCGGCTGCACGTATTGCTGCTGGTAGCAGGTCGTGCACGGCGGCGGCGTGTAGCAATTGTAGCAGCCGGCGGAAGCCGCACCGGTCATTGAAATCGCAGCGACGACTGTTGAGAAAACGACAGCGAGAGTGCGAGACATTGTTGTGGTGCCCCAATTGCCCGAAACGGATTTGCGAAGGTAGCTGGCAGTATACGCCGCAAAATTCTGAGCTGCCGAAGTTCGTCGGGGCATCCTTAATGCAAACGGCCGGCTTGCGCCCGCTGCTAAGGACTCGTTGACCATTCGGGCGCGCCTGTCGATCCATCGACCAATGGTCGCGGCTCGCGATCGACGATCATGGCGCCCGGCGGATCCCCAACGCTCGACCAGGCGCCTTCCGGTGCCGCTCGCGCCCGGCCGCTGGCGCGGCCCGCCGCTGTCGGTGCGGGTTGGCGTTGCCGCCGGATCACACTCTCCGGAAAATCCGCCAACAGGCCCGGGGTGTGACCGCATCTTGTGCATTTCTCGCGCGCTGATTGCATCGCGTCCTGCTGACGCCCGCAGCCGGATTTGCCATAATTCATGGTTGGGAATCACTGCCCGTGACCTAAGCGAACCCGCCGGCAGGGGATGGAAGGATGCATCATCGACCAGTGTCACGGCGCCACCAGCGCGCCTTGAGCGGGAAGCTCGCCCTCGGCCACAGGCGCGCCCTGCTCGCCAGCACGGCCTTCACGGGCGCATTCATTGCCGTCATTGCCGGGCATCCCGGCAGCGCGCTCGCCGCCTGCGCCGTCACCGCTGGTCCCAACACGGTCACCTGCAACAGCACCGTCACCACCAACACCACGAATACCGACGCCGCAACGGCGTCGTCAGTCGATCGCTCGCAGGCCTTCAGCGCGGGGGCCGTGAGCGCCACGATCAATACGGGCCAGACGGTCAGCGGTTATGGCCTTGCGATCAGCGCGAACGGTGCCGGCATCAACGTCGTCAACAACGGCGCGGTGACCACCACCCAGGCGGTGCACGCGCTCGACATCAGCACCAGCACCGGGAACATCGTCTATTCGGGCAACGGCAGCGCCAGCAATACGGCCGGCTCCGGCATCGGCCTCAACATGAACACCAACGGGCCCGGCACCATCACGATGGGGACGAGCGGAACCCCCGTCACCCCGAACTTCCAGGGATCGACGGCCATGCAGCTCATTGCTGCCAGCTCGATAAACATGACCCTGAACGGAGGCTCGCTGACGACGCTGTCGTCCTTCGGCGATGGCGCCCTGATCAGCGGCGGGGACGTCTCCGTCGCACTGACCGGCAACGGCGCCATCGTCAACGCGAGCGGCGCTACCGCGGCCAGAGGTCTCGACGTCTTCGGCACCGGGACTATGACCGTGACGTCGAATGCGACCATCGGCGGCGCCAGCGCCGCCACGTCGTTCGGCACCGGCATCCTCGCGATAGCGACCGCCGGCAGCGGCGACGTCACAGTCAATCAGACCGGTGGCACGATCTTCGCGACAAACTTCGGTATCAACGCGAGCAGCGGCGCCACGGGATCGGGCTCCGTCATCGTCAACACGGCGTCCGGCAGCGCGATCACACTCACCGATCCGGCGGCGAGCGGCATCGACGCCAGCACGAACGGCACCGGTGCCGTAACGGTGCACCAGGCTGGCGCGATCACGGGCGGCGCCCTCGGCGTCAATGCCGTGATCTTCAACGCCGCCAATTCGCGCGACATCACCGTCACGAGCAGCGGCACGGTCGATGCTACATTCACAGGCATCAACGCCGTCACCGCGGGAACCGGCAACATCAACATCACGACCTCAAGCACGATCAACGGCCCCTTCGGCGGCGGCATTGTCGCAAACGCGGTAGACGGCCGCATCACCGTGAACGTGAACGCCGGCACCGTCCGCGGCAGCGCCGCCGGCTTTCTCGCCCCAGGCATCGCGGCGACCGCATCCGGCAGCGGCGGCGCCACCATCAACATCGCGGCGGGCGCGACCGTCACCGGGTCTCAGTTCGAGGGCATCACGGTCAGCGGCACGAACAACTTGATCAACAATTTCGGCACCATCAGCGGATTCGGCGGTGTCCGTGCCACCGGCGCGACCACGATCGTCAATGCCGGCACGATTGCGAGTTTTTCCGAGGGGGTCCGGTTCGATAGCGCCGGCAGCACGTTGGAGATGCAAGGACCCAACGCCACTCTCACCGGCCAAGTCGTCGGCAGCGGCTCCGATACGATCCGTTTCTCCGGCACCGGCTCCAACACATTCGATGCGAGCCAGATCGACGCCGGCTGGGGGCTGATCGACAAGACAGGCTCCTCGAATTGGGCGCTGACCGGAACGTCGACGACAACCGCATTCGTGACGGTCAACGGCGGCACCTTGTCGGTCAACGGCGACATCAGCTCGACCGGCGGCGTCACGGTGAATGCCGGCGCCACGCTGGGCGGGATCGGCACGGTGTCGTCCACCATCATCAATGCCGGCGGCTCGCTCGCGCCCGGCAACTCGATCGGCACGCTCACGGTGAGCGGTAATCTCACCTTCGCCGGCGGCGGCAATTACGTGGTCGAGGTCTCGCCGGCCACGGCGGATCGCACCAACGTGACCGGCAACGCGACGCTCGCCGGCACGCTCCGCGCCATCGGCACCGGCGGGACCTACACGCCGGGCACGCACTACACCGTCCTGAATGCAGCAGGCACACTCAGCGGCAGCTTCGGCGCGCTGGCGATCTCGGGCAATTTCGGCGTCACGCGGCCGCACGTCGAATACGACGCCAACAACGTCTATCTCGTGCTTGATCAGGCGCTCGTCTCGCCGTTCCTGATCAACGGCACCCGCAACCAGGTCGCGACGGCGGGAGCGGTCGATTCCGCTTTCCTCGGCGGCAGCGGCGCATTCTCGGCGCTGATTGGCTTGACCTCGCCGCAACTCAACGCCGCGCTGGATCAGCTTTCGGGCGAGGTGCACGCCTCGACGGTCGGCACGCTGGCGAATGACAGCCTGGCGATGCGCGGCGCGATCCTGGGGCGGCTGCGGCAGGCCTCGTATGGAGGCGACATCGACTCCATGGCCGCGCTGTCGTTCGGCGGATCGCAGGCCGCGTTCGCGGCATACGCGATGGAGAGCGCACTCGCCTACGGCAAATCGCCGATTGTGACGAAGGCGCCGATGGCGCCGCCGCGAGCGATCTCCGACACCGTGTTCTGGGCCCAGGGCTTGAGCGCCTGGGGCACTTTCAATGGCGATGGCAATGCAGCCGGCGTGCGGCGGGATCTTGCCGGCTTCATCACCGGCTTCGATACGCGCGTCGGCGGCGCTGGCCGTCTCGGAATGGCCGCAGGCTATACTGGCACCAAGAATATGCTCGACGGTCGTGGTTCCTCGAATGTCGATACCGCGCATATTGCCGGTTACGGCGGCTGGCGCTTCGGCAACGTCAACCTGCGGGCGGGCGGCGCGTATGCGTTCCACACGATCGACACCGATCGGCTGGTGAACATCGTCGGCTTCGCTGATCGCCTGACCTCACGGACTGACGGCAGCACCGGGCAGATCTTCGGCGAGATCGGCTACGGAATCCCCTTCGGCAAGGTTGCGTTGGAGCCGTTTGCCGGGGCTGCCTGGGTGCGTGTGCACACCGATGCCACCGCCGAACTCGGCGGCCCGGCGGCGCTGAACGTTGCGGCGCAGACCTTCGAAACCGGCTATGCGACGCTCGGCGGGCGCGCCGCGACCTTCGTGCCGCTGGCGCACGACATGACGCTGATCCCCCGCACGACCGTCGCCTGGCAGCATGCATTCAACAACGTGACCCCGGCTGCCGTGATGGCGTTCCAGGTCGCCCCGGCCCCGTTCACGATCGCGGGTGTGCCGGTTGCGCGCGACTCGCTGCTCGCGGAGGCGGGCTTCGATCTTGCGATCGGCCGACACATCACGGTCGGCCTCTCCTATGTGGGTCAGATCGGCAACACGGTCACCGATCACGCCGCCAAGGGCAAATTCTCCTGGGCGTTCTGACCTAGCGCGCGCGACGCTTCACCTCGCGCACCGCGCCGCGCGCGGCGCTGGTGGTGAGCGCGGCGTAGGCCTGAAGCGCGGTGGAGACGTTGCGCTTGCGGCCGATCGCCTGCCAGGCGGCATCGCCCCTCGCCTCTTCCGCGGCGCGGCGCTTGGCCAGCTCCTCGTCGGAGACCTCCAGCGTGATGCTGCGGTTCGGGATGTCGATGGCGATGCGATCGCCGGTCCTGACGAGACCGATGTTGCCGCCTTCGGCGGCTTCCGGCGACAGATGTCCGATCGACAGGCCCGACGAGCCGCCCGAGAAGCGCCCGTCGGTGACGAGCGCGCAGGCCTTGCCGAGGCCCATCGATTTCAGATAGCTGGTCGGATACAGCATCTCCTGCATGCCGGGGCCGCCGCGCGGGCCTTCGTAGATGATGACCACGACCTCGCCGGCAACGACCTTGCCGCCCAGAATGCCTTCCACGGCGGCATCCTGGCTCTCGAACACCCGGGCGGGGCCTGCGAATTTCAGGATCGAGGCGTCGACGCCGGCGGTCTTCACGATGCAGCCGTCCTGCGCCAGGTTGCCGTAGAGCACGGCGAGGCCGCCGTCCTTGCTGAAGGCGTGCTCGAGGTTGCGGACCACGCCCTTCTCGCGATCGGAATCGAGTTCGTCGTAGCGGCGCTCCTGGCTGAACGCGATTTGGGTCGGGATGCCGCCGGGCGAGGCCCGGAAGAAGGTGCGGACGGACTCGCTCTTCGAGCGCTTGATGTCCCAGCGCTCCAGCGCGTCGCTCATGGTCGGCGCGTGCACGGTCGAGACCGAGGTGTCGATCAGGCCGGCGCGGTCGAGCTCGCCCAGAATGCCCATGATGCCGCCGGCGCGATGCACGTCCTCGACATGGACGTCGGCGACCGAGGGGGCGACCTTGCAAAGGACAGGCACGCGCCGCGACAGGCGGTCGATGTCCTGCATGGTGAACTTCACCTCGCCTTCATGGGCGGCGGCGAGCAGATGCAGCACCGTGTTGGTCGATCCGCCCATCGCGATGTCCAGTGTCATCGCGTTCTCGAACGCCTTGAAGTTCGCGACATTGCGCGGCAGCACCGAGGCATCGTCCTGCTCGTAGTGGCGACGCACGATATCGACGATGGTGTGGCCGGCTTCGACGAACAGGCGTTTGCGATCGGCGTGGGTCGCGACCACCGTGCCGTTGCCGGGGAGCGCAAGGCCAAGGGCTTCCGTGAGGCAGTTCATCGAGTTGGCCGTGAACATGCCCGAGCACGAGCCGCAGGTCGGGCACGCTGAGCGCTCGATCACCTTGACGTCCTCGTCGCTGACCTTGGAGTCGGCCGCGGCGACCATGGCATCGATCAGGTCGACGGCCTTGGTCTTGCCCTGCAGCGTGACCTTGCCGGCCTCCATCGGTCCGCCCGAGACGAACACGGCGGGGATGTTGAGCCGCAGCGCCGCCATCAGCATGCCGGGGGTGATCTTGTCGCAATTGGAGATGCAGACCATGCCGTCGGCGCAATGGGCGTTGACCATGTACTCGACGCTGTCGGCGATCAGTTCGCGCGACGGCAGGCTGTAGAGCATGCCGTCATGGCCCATGGCGATGCCGTCGTCGACCGCGATGGTGTTGAACTCTTTCGCCACGCCGCCGGCCTGCTCGATCTCGCGGGCGACGAGCTGGCCGAGGTCCTTCAGATGGACGTGGCCGGGCACGAACTGGGTGAAGGAATTGACCACCGCGATGATCGGCTTGCCGAAATCGCCATCCTTCATGCCGGTCGCGCGCCAGAGGCCGCGGGCGCCCGCCATGTTGCGGCCGTGGGTGGTGGTGCGGGAGCGATAGGCTGGCATGGCGGTTTCCGTCCTCGGGTTTGGCTGGCCGGGCGCGGCAAAATTTCGAAGCCGCCTCAGGCCTTTCCGGCCGGATAGCGCACGGGGGGAACGCGCGCAACGGGAACTTGGGCCGGACAGGGCTCCTCTGCTCCCGGCGCGGGGACTTCGTAGATGGGGTAACGGGTCGGCCTCCGCGGCCAAGCCGCGCTAGCTACGGCGCTATGTGATGCGCGCGTCGCG